>JAKAFQ010000023.1 GCA_021817875.1 Pseudomonadota bacterium | reverse complement strand
TTGCGTGACTCGAAGGCACAGACAGAGCTTGCGCAGTACACCGCAACGCTATTTCAGACTCTCGAGGCGGAGACTGGTCAGGCCACCGGCTACAGGGAGAATGGGTCGATCACCGTTGCCCTGACCCCACAGCATCTCGAGGTGATCAAGCGCAACATCTCTGCGGCTCAGCGGATGGGTGTGCCGGCCACGTATTTGACCCCACTCGAACTCAAAGAGCAGTGGCCGCTGCTCAAGGTTGACGACGTGCTAGGCGCACAGTTTGTCCCGTCGAACGGTCAGGTCAATCCGATGGATGTGACGAGTGCTCTGATCAGGGGTGCCAGATTGCGGGGTGCTCTCGCCTTCGAGAATACGCCGGTCCTGGACGTGCTGATACGCAACGGAAAGATCATTGGCGTACGGACCGAAAAGGGCGATATCGCCTGTGACCGCGTGTTGCTCACCGGTGGAATGTGGACACATAAACTGGCAAAGCGAATTGGCGTCTCGGTGCCCCTGCATGCAGCCGAGCACTTCTACATCGTTACGGAGAGTATGCCGGGTCTGGCGCGAGAGACGCCGGTCCTCACAGTGGCGGAGGAACGCGCGTACTACAAGGAAGATGCTGGGAAACTGCTTGTGGGTGGCTTTGAGGCGTCCGGAAAGGCATGGCCGCCACGCGGGGAGGACATTCCGGCCAGTTTTTCGTTCCAAGACCTGCCTCCCGATCTCGAACACATGGAGCCGATATTGACGCTCGCATTTGAGCGGGTACCGGCGCTGAAAGAGGTCGGCATACAGCTGTTTTTTTGCGGTCCCGAAAGCTTCACTCCCGATGGCCGTGCGTACATGGGGCCTGCGGCTGAGTTGCAGGGCTTGTATGTCGCCGCGGGATTCAATTCCAATGGCATCCTGTCATCAGGCGGCGCGGGCAAAGTGATGTCCCGGTGGCTCATTGACGGTCTGCCGCCGGTGAGCATGGGAACCTTGCACGCGCAGCGTGCCCTGCCATTTCAGGCCAATACGCGCTACTTGAGGGACCGAGTGGTCGAATCGGTCGGCATGCACATGACGCTGCACTGGCCGGGCCATCAGATGTCCAGTGCGCGCGGGGTTCGGCACTTCCCCGTGCATGACAGGCTATTGGCCGCTGGAGCAGTGATGGGCGAGCGTGCCGGTTGGGAAATTCCCTTGTACTACGATGTGCCCGGTGCCGAGCTTCCGCATGAGCCTTGCTTCGGCAACCAGTCGTGGTATCCGCTGGTGGAGCAAGAGTGCCTAGCGGCTCGTGACGCTGCGGTGTTAATCGACCAGTCTTGTTACGGGAAGCTCCTGATCGCAGGATCTGATGCCACGCGAGCGCTCAATCGAGTCTCAGCCAATGAAGTTGACGTCCCGGTAGGAAGATCAGTCTATACACATTGGCTCAATGAGCGTGGTGGGATCGAGGCCGATCTTACAGTCACGCGCTTGGGGCAGCACGAGTTTTTTGTGGTAACGGGCCACCCAAGTCAAGTGCGTGATCGAGCTTGGTTTTGCTCGAACATAAAAGAGGGCTGGAATGTTCAGTGCCACGACGTGACTGCCGGGTATGGAATGTTCTCAGTCAGTGGACCCCGCGCGCGTGAGATCCTCCAGACACTCACGGAAGAGAACTTATCGACTGAGTCTTTCCCGTTTGGCGAAGCACGACTCATCGACGTCGGCTATGCACGTGCTTGGGTTATTCGACGTTCATTCGTTGGGGAACTTGGGTACGAGATCTATCCGACGACGGAGTTCTGCCGGCATGTGTACGAAGAGGTGCTGAGGGAAGGGCTGCCGCGGGGGCTACGGCATGCCGGGTTCTTTGCCATGAACCACTGCCGCGTTGAGAAGGGTTTCGCGCATTATGGGCACGACATAGGCGAAGAGGACACTCCACTAGAGGCTGGATTAGGTTTTACCGTGGCGTTCGATAAAGCGGAGAAATTCATTGGATGTGACGCGCTGTTGAGGCAACGAGAGGCGGGCCCATTGCAAGTCCGACTGGTTTCGGTGCGAGTACCCAATGCCTCTCTGGCCGCGGGTCCCTATCTCATGCGCAATGAACCCATCTGGAAGAATCGTGAGATTGTTGGCTATGTGACATCCGGCGCATGGGGATTCAGGCTTGGCGGCTCCTTTGGCATTGCCTCAGTGCGCAGAGTGGAAGGCGTGACCCGGCAGTGGCTCGAAGATGGTGGCTTTGAGGTGGAGGTGGCTGGAGTGCGCCACGCGGCCGACCTGCGGCTCTCAGGATTCTATGATCCTCAGAGCAAGCGTCTGCGCGGTTGAGGGGGCGAGATGGTCACTGAAGCTGCTTACGAGCGGTATCGGGTGCTTTTTGAGCCTGTCCGCATCGGTCCAATGACAGCCCGGAACCGCTTCTTTGCGGTTGCGCACAGCGCCGGTATGGGCTACGCGCAACCTCACGCGTCAGCCGCTCTGCGCGGCATGAAGGCCGAAGGGGGCTGGGCGGTAGTTTGCAGCGGAGTATGCGAAATCGACCCCAGCTCGGACATGATGGGTCACCAGAACGATCGTCTGTGGGATGAGCACGATGTGGCCTGCCATCGTCTCATCACAGATGCAATCCATGCGCATGGGGCGCTCGCCGCAGTAGAACTCGCGCATCTCGGGGTGGGAGCAAGGAATCTTTATAGCCGTGTGCCGCCGCTCGGACCTGCTAGCCTCAAGTGTACGTCGGCTTACGTTCCCGTGCAGTCGCACGCGATGACTCTGGGGGACATCGCGGCATTCAGAACGGCGCATCGAGCGGCTGTTGCAAGAGCGGTGCAGGCGGGCTACGACGTCGTGTACGTGTATGCAGCGCACGATCGGGCATTGCCGATGCACTTTCTCTCACGACGGCATAACCATCGGACGGACATCTACGGAGGATCGGTTGAGAATCGGATGCGTCTCCTCCGCGAACTGATCGAGGACACATTGGAGGAAGTCTCGGGCCGGGCTGCCGTGGCGGTGCGCTTCGCCGTGCATGACTTCTCAGGTGGCATCACGCGGGACGAAGAGGGGCGCGCGGTCATCGAGGCGTTAGGAAATCTACCTGATCTCTGGGATGTGAATGTCAGTCCTTGGCAGTGGGATTCGTCAACTGCCCGGTTTGATGAGGAAGGATGGCAGGAGGCTTATGTTGGCTTCGTGAAGAGCCTGACACGTAAACCGGTGGTCGGAGTGGGCAGGTTCACATCGCCAGACGCGATGGTCTCGCAGATCAAGCGCGGGGTCCTCGATTTCATAGGCGCGGCTCGGCCCTCAATCGCCGATCCGTTTCTACCCAAGAAAATCCACGACGGACACATAGAGGAAATACGCGAGTGCATCGGCTGCAACGTGTGCACATCAATGGAAATGTACGGCGTGCCGATTCGGTGCACTCAGAATGCAACGATTGGTGAAGAATGGCGGAAGGGTTGGCATCCAGAGTTCATCGCGCCCGGCGGAGAGCAGGAGCGTGCCTTGGTCGTTGGCGCGGGTCCGGCCGGGCTCGAAGCGGCGCTGGCTCTCGCTACGCGCGGGTTCGAGGTCTCACTGGTGGATCGCGAAATCGAACTTGGAGGCCGACTGCGTTGGGAAAGACATCTGCCTGGCGCGCGCACTTTCCAGCGCGTCCTCGACTACCGTGTGCAAAAATTGAAGTGCATGCCCAATGTTCAGATCTTTCGCGGGTCTGAGCTCTGCGCAGGGGATGTGCTGGAAATTGGCGCTCAGCGGGTCATATTGGCGACGGGATCACACTGGCGAACGGACGGTGTCGGGCCGTCGAACCCTGACGGCATAGAAGAGTTGTCTCGAGCAGACAACGCGTGGGTGCTTTCCCCGGAAGAAGTTGTCAGCAGAATTTCAAAGGGAGTCACGTGGTCAGGTACGGCTGTCGTTTTCGACGACGACCATTATTATGTCGGTCACGCAGTCGCGGAACTGTTGCGCGACCAGGGGTTGAGCGTGATTTTGGTGACCGGCTTAGCAGACGTTTCCCAGTGGTCGTATTACACGTTGGAACTGCGCCGTCTGGAGAATCGACTGCATCAACGGGGCGTTCGGTGTGTGACGAAGGCTCGGCTCCTTTCAGCGAAGCCCGGGTGGGTGCGTATCGCGACCGCGGAATTAGAGGAGGAGATTCCGGCTGATTACCTGGTTTCCGTGACCTTGCGGATTCCGCACTGTGAGTTGCTGGAGTCCCTGCTGTCCCGTGAAGCGGAATGGAGCGCAGTCGGAATGCTGTCGGTCGATCTCATTGGGGATGCAATGGCGCCAGGGACGGTCGCTGCTGCCGTCTACTCTGGCTCACGGATCGGACGGGAATTAGGTCGCTCAGATGCCGGAAGCTTCATGCGAGAGCGCGTCGTCCTGTAGGTGCGATAGGATTATGATGACAAGTTAGAGTCCCTCGATGTCGCAGAAAGATGCAATATGAGGACAGACAGGATACTCACTGGAGAAAGAATCCGAAAACGATCGACAATGGCGCGTCGTTTGGCGGGTGACCACTGGCTGATGAGCTGCGGAAGTCGGGTGAAGCAATTTGACGGGTTTGTGATCGAGACCGGTATTTTCGCATGGTAAGCGACGTATCGGATGAAGGTGCGGGTGACCTGCTGGTTGGGCACCGGCTTGAGAGGTCCGACAAGACGAGTAAGTTGTTTCTGGATAAGGGGATCATCCAGGTGCCGACAGTCGCCGCGATGCCTTTTCTAGGTCTGCGTAAGCCGAGTCACGCGAGTCCCAACGGAGTGTTCATCGTGGCAACGGGAAGCAGGTCGCATTTCCTCGAACGAGCGGGCGCCGTTGCCTCAATCGCCGCGAACGCCGCCCAGCGATTGCGCCCAGGACTGAGCGTCAACTCGGCGTCAAAGGTAAGGATCGCCTTTTTCGCGCGGACCACAGCCGTCGGCAGTGCAGCGTTTGTGGCGCAGCGTGACCTGGCGTGCGACCGGCGCCCGAACAGAGATGCCGGAAAAGAGAGGACTCGCCAGAGGGCAATGGCGTGGCCAAGGTGGGCCGCCAGCGGACCATTCGGCTGTTGCCGCAGCGGGGTATTTCAGATACGAGTGAATTCGTGGGGAGGAAGGTGCGCCTATAGTCCACGAAGGGCTTTACCTGAACAGCCGCCAAATTATTTTGGCGGCGTTGAATCAAACGTCTTCTTTTCTTTGGGCGGGTTCGATGATTGAACGACGAGTCTCTCAATTGAGGTCTGGTGTGGACCTCAGTGGGCTTCTGGAGCGCGAGCAGGATGAGTACCAGAGGCGGCACCCGCGCTCGCGCGCGCTATTTCAATCCGGACAACAGCATTATCTATATGGTGCGCCGTCGCATTGGATGAGGCGGTGGGCGGGCGGATTTCCTCTTTATATCGAACGTGCTTCAGGCGTTCGCGTGCATTGTGTGGACGGGTTTGACTACGTTGACTTTTGCCTCGGCGACACGGGAGGAATGTGTGGGCACGCCGTGCCGAGCATTACTTCCGCGATTGCGACGCAACTTGGGAAAGGGGCGACGTTTATGTTGCCCACCGAAGATGCTGGATGGGTTGGTGAAGAGCTGACCCGCCGATTTGGTCTGCCGTATTGGGGATTCACGACATCCGCGTCGGACGCCAATCGAAGTGCCATCCGAATCGCCCGGATGGTGACGGACAGGCCGCGCGTCCTGGTATTCAGCGGCTGTTATCACGGATCCGTTGAAGAGGCGCATGTGACGCTAGTTGACGGGCAGATGACAATGCGCAATGGAGTTCACCCCAACGCGATCGATCATTCGCGCGTTTCCAGAGTCGTGGAATTCAACGATGTCGCGGCGTTGCAGGCAGCACTGGAACCGCAGGATGTCGCCTGTGTGCTCACCGAGCCGTGTATGACAAATTACGGCATGATCGAGGCGAAACCCGGATTCATGCAGGCCGTCCGGGAGGTGACGCGACGTGCCGGAACGCTGTTGATTGTGGATGAGACCCACACCATTTCGGCAGGCCCCGGAGGCTATACGTCTCGTGATCGGCTCGATCCCGATTTCCTAGTGATTGGTAAGGCCATCGGCGGAGGGGTGCCGGTGGGTCTGTACGGAGTGACGGAGGAGGTGGCTTCTAAACTCTGGAGACAAGTTCCGAAGGTGAATCCTGCTCGAATCCGGCAAAGCTCACATCTGGGTTTCGGTGGGACGCTGGCGGGCAGTGCCTTGCAGGTGGCTGCCGTCCGTGCCGTACTCTCGGATGTGCTGACTGCTGGCAACTTCGAACGAATGATTACGCTCGCAGGTAGGCTTGCTGCGGGTGCACGAGAGAGTGTGCGTCAATTCAGACTTGACTGGCATGTTGCGCAGAGTGGAGCTCGTGTAGAGACCATGTGGAGTTCGCAGCCACCGACTAATGCGGCGGACGTGGCGAGGTCTCGAAATGAGGTGCTAGAGGCGTTGATGCATGTGTACTTCTTGAATCGCGGCGTCATCATTACGCCGTTTCACTGCATGCTCCTCATGTGCCCGTCCACTCAAGAGGCCGATGTCGCCCAATATCTGCGGGTTTTCTCGGAATTCTGTCGTGACGTCGTTGCCGTGCCGCCTCAATCCTCGCAGGAGACATGAGCGTGCTACGTTTGGATGGCAAGATCGCGCTAATCACAGGTGCACGCCGAGGTATCGGTGGTGAGATCGCACGGCTTTTTGCCGATGCCGGCGCGAAGCTGATGCTGGCGAATCGTACGGAGGACGAAGCGCGATTGGTTGCAGCATCGCTGCCGGGAGGTGGTGGCGAGGCCAGTGTTACCGCATTTCAGGCGACGGAGGAAGGATGCAAACAGGTCGTCGATCGAACGGTCGAGCAAATTGGCGGGATAGATATTGTCATTCACAATGCTGGAGGCTGTCCTTGGAGATCGCTTGAGGAGCTGTCGTCTGAGGTCCTTGAGCAGACGTTGGGTCTCAATCTGAAGTGTGCCTTTTGGCTGACGCAGGCGGCACTCCCTGTGCTGCGTCGTAGGGGCGGCGGCCGCATTCTGATTACCTCTTCAGTCACCGGACCGCGAGTGGCGATGGCGAACGCGAGTCACTACGCGGCTGCGAAAGCCGGGGTCAATGGATTCATCCGTGCCGCGGCGCTCGAGCTCGCGGCAGATAATATTACTGTCAACGGTGTTGAGCCGGGATTTATCGCCAAGGGTCGCGGTCGATTGGGGCATGCCGGGGTTCGGGAACGAATCGAACGATACATCCCGATGGGGAGGATGGGCACGCCGGCGGATGTTGCCGTCGCATTTCTGTTCTTGGCCAGCACTGAAGCGGGTTGGATTACAGGGCAAACTCTTGTGGTCGACGGGGGTGGGGTGTTGCCGGAATCGGGTTACGCAATGGAAGAGATCTGGTCGGCGCGATCGACCGACGAGGGGTGAGAGCATGCAGGCGCGTTTGCAGGATAGAGTTGCGATTGTTACTGGTGCGGCAACCGGGATCGGAGCGGCAACGGTGGCTCGCTTTCGGGACGAAGGTGCCATTGTGGTCGCCGCGGGACTTGAACCGGCGCGCCTTCGCGAGGTTGCAGAGAAGACGGGGGCTATCTCGCAGCCATGCGATGTGACGAACGAGACAGATGTACGACGACTGATCGACGTGACTGTGAGCCGATTCCACAGTTTGGACATCGTAGTGAACGCTGCCGGTGTTGTCACACCTGATGACGTTGCGTCTATTACCGATCAGGCGTGGGGTAGCGCGCTGGAGGTCAATCTGACTGGAACGATGCGGGTGTGCCGGGCCGCAATTGGGCATATGATTCACGGAGGAGGTGGCGCCGTAGTGAACATCAGTTCGGTCGCCGCATTCAATGCTTCTGCAGGAATGGCGTCATACGCCGCTAGCAAGGCCGGCGTCGTCGCCCTGACACGCGCGCTTGCCAATGAGTACGGGGCTCAGGGCATCCGGGCGAATGTGGTATGCCCGGGGTGGGTCCGTACGCCCATGAGCGATGCGGAAACGCGTGGGATGGCTGCGGCACGCGGTGTCACCGTCGAATGTGTGGTCTCGGAAATCGAGGCAAGGTTGGCGCTGAGGAGGCTCGGGGAAGCCAGAGAGATAGCGTCCGTGGTGGCCTTTCTGGCCTCTGACGACGCGAGTTTCATTACTGGTACTTCACTGGTCGCAGATGGCGGCGCGAAAACACCTGCAAGCGCGCGTGCTGTTTGAGCGTTGTATCGTCAACCGCTACGGGCGCGCCGATACGCCAGAGGTCGGGAAAGGTGTAGGATGTGCCTGCGATGCGCTTGAAACAAGCAAAGCAGAGCGCCGGGGAATTTCAGAGAAAATCATGATCGCCGGGACGCGGAGCGTGGGTTGTCCTTGCTCGAGAGCAGCCGCAACACGGTTGTCTTCACCATCTCCGCCAACTGTTCACGAGACGCAACATTTTTTGCGCCGGGAGCGGTGTAGATCATCAGTCCGTCGATGAGGGCTGCTACCTGCATCCCCAAGTCGAAACACTCGCTTTCCGAAAGTTTAGGACGGGCGGCTCCGATGTATGCGGCAATTCGGCGACGGTGATGAGCATAGACTTCGTTCATGCGTTGCGAGGCGAACGCGTTGTAGCAGCTGAGCGCGTAAAAATTGAAAAAGAACTTTCTGGTGTCCGGACGCCAGGCATCGGCTATGAGAAAATCGATCGCTCCGAGAAGTCGAGCTTCGCCATTGAATGGCAGGGCCTCGGCTATCTTGTCGAAAGTTCGGGCATAATCGGCCAGGACTTGCTCGAGCATCGCAGCAAGCAGTTGATCTTTGGTGCGAAAGAAATGCTGGACGGCTCCGAGGCTGATACCGGCTTCCTTGGCGACTCCGCGGGCGCTGAACGCCGCACCTCCGTCTCGGATGAACAGCTGGACGGCCGCCCGGAGGATCCGGGTCGTGCTCTCTTTCCCGGCCTTCGTGGGGGTCGCAGCCAGCGTCTTCTCGGTGTAAGTGGTGCGTGAGGCGTTCACGAAGTGCTGTCTCCAGTAGGGCGAATTGGTTGGGTGCTGTCGGGCGTATTGTAATGGGTTATTGACTGATTTGCAGAGTTGCCGGGGGATTACGATGATTGCAAGCTCCGTTCTCTCCGGATCGGTGGAAAGGACGTAGTTGCACGGCAAGCGCCATCGGGCACGCTGCTTCTACGGACGGTAGGATTCCTGGTGACGGTGAAGTCGTTCGAAGAAATCTTGGCCTCTATTGAATCTCGAGTGGGTGATGCGGCCTGAGGTGGCACGGTTTTCCCGGTAGTCCACAGTGCCGCAACCGGCCGAAGGCCCGGCGCTCCTTGCAGCCGGGCCTAGTGGCCGGGCGAGCGGCCGGAGGCGGAGCCGCACCAGGCGTTCGAGCGCAAGGGACTGCTTGAGGCGGAGGTGCGGTGGTTGAAGGGGGAAGCTCTTCGGCCGTTCGTCGGAACGGCGCGAATGTCTGGCGATCGAGGTCGATACCTCGATCAACGGACGACGTGTCGCGGCGGTACTCGACCGCCTGGGCGATCTCGCTTTGAGTCACAGTAGTTGCCGGTGCGCCGCCAGATCGGAGGAGAGTAGATGGTGAAAGTCCATCACCGCCCGGCACGGGCGTGATCCAGCTTGCCGCCCTCCTGTCTGTTCATGCCGACATCGATCACGACAGCGCCGTGCCAAATCGCATGCCTTCCGCGCGGCTTCAATGCTTGTCAGCAACGCGCAGCATACGGGTCGTCAGGGTAGTTCTTGGATCAGGCGCAACTCGTCTGTCCTCGCAGGCGGGTCGCACGCGGGGCGTAACCGTACCGAAGGCGAAAGGCACGAGAGAAATGCGCCGAGTCCTTGAAACCGACGGAGTGGGCGATCTCGGTTATCGCGCTCTGCCGGTCCGTCAACAGCCGATCGTGCGCCTCGCTCAAGCGTAGTTCCCAAAGCCAGGCCGCCGGAGTAGTTGCACGCTGCTCGAAGAGGCGATAAACCTGCCGGCGTGAAAGCCCGAATTCGGCCGCCAAGGCCATCGGTCCCAACTCGAAGCTCGCCAGGTTTTCGCGGGCCCAGCTCATCATCCGGGAGAACAGAGCGTCAGCGGCCAGCGGGCAGGGGGTAGGGCGGCTGAGCATGCATCGAGTCAGAAACGATATGAGCGTGTCAATCATGAGCCGTCGGTCTACCTCATCGAAGCTCAGCGGCGTCGCGCCGATGGCGTTCACCAGTGCCGAGAGGGCACGACCAATTCCTGCCCGTGCGGGGATGGCCCATTTGGATGAGCCCCGAATGAGTTCTGTCAATTGCGTGAGCGCCGCTCGCGGTAACGGTAATGCTAGTGTTTGCGCTCCATCGCCGTAGTCGAAACAGCACGGTCCCAATGAATCAATCAAGGCGATGTCGTTTCTCATCAGTTCCACTTCTCGGCCGTAGTGAACCACACGGGTTCGACCGGTGATCTGTTGCACCACGAACACCGAATCGTGCCAGGCCGCGTCGAGGGCCGTCCGTGCGCGCGCAAACCTCACGAAGCGACCGGTCGCCATCCCAACGTGAAACGGACCAAAAGTGCGCAGTTCGAGGCGGCCGCGGCAGGCCCCGGTGCGGGTCGGGGCTAAGGTGTGTGTGCCATATGCGCGGCTCAGGTCCTGCCTGAATTGCTCGAGCTCATCTGGATTCATGGTAGCCCCCGCTGCGTCGGAGGAACGCGATGCGGAAACCGGAAATCTATGCTCCGTTTCCCTCCCCCCGGATTGTACCGATTATAGGATAATGCAAGTCGGTAGACAAGGTAGAGCGGGTCATTTGGGTGGCTACCGGAGTGTTCCGCCGCATCATTCCAGGCGCACAAACAGACACGGCAGGGCAAATCGTGGCACGCTGGGACAGGCACCAGTCGTTGCGCGGAATAACCTTCGTTCCGGGGCTTGGCCCTTGGGGAGGCCGGGTGGACAGCAGCGGGGTAACCATGCGTAAGCCGAGATGCCAGACACTTTGGACCGAACTGCGCCGACAGCGTCCTCAGAGGGCGCTCGTGGGAATGATTGCTGGAATGTGCCTTGCGCCGGTCCTCGTATGGGCGGGCGCCGCTGACCCAGTCACGCCGATTGAAGCAATTATTGAGTCTTGCGTAAGTACGTGACGATGTCAGAGCATCTCCGCCTGCTTGCAGAATGCGGTCACGAGCGTGGCGCGTCGCTGCATCGAGCGCAGGTTCCTGCGGGCGCGGCGGGCGAGATCGGTGAAATCTGTGGCGCAGTAGTTGGGGACGGCGTGATGCTTGAGGTATCCCCAGATGCATTCGACGGGGTTCATCTCTGGGGCATGGGCCGGCAGGCGCTCGAGCACAATGCGGCCACGCTGCGCCTCCACATGGGTGCGCACGCGCTTGCAGGGGTGGGCCTGCAGGCCGTCCCAGATGACCAGCAATTTCTTGCCGATCGTCGTCTGAAGGGCCTTGAGAAATTCGACGATCTGCGGGCTCCTGATCGAGCCGTAGGGCAGGCGAAAGTAGAGGCGTCAATAGCTGATCCCGGCAATCACCGACAGCTGCTTCCAGCTGAAGCGGTACCGCACCAGCGGCGTTTCACCCTTCGGAGCCCAGGTTCTCGCGCGACAAGGTCTCTCGAACAGAGCCGACTCGTCTATAAAGACGATTACTCGGCGTTGTCGCGCAGCGATTTCTTGAGCGCGGGCCACTTCTTGGCTTTCCAGGTCCGGATCGCCGCCTCGTCGCGCTCGCGCGCCTGGCCGCGCGGCCGCTGCACGCTCCAGCCAAGCCGCCCGAGAAAAGGGCACCATCGAGGCCGAGGCAAAATACCCGGCAACGTCCAGAGCTCCGTCGCAAATCCGGCCGCCAGCGGCCCTGCATTCAGCATCCGTGCCAGCTCCTCGCGCTGCGATTCGGACAGCCGCTCCGGGCGCCCGAAGTGCTCGGCTCGACGCAGCGCCTCCAGTCCCCCTTGCTGGCGCAGTCTCTCCCACCGCATCACTGTCTGGCGTGAGACGCCCACCTTCCGGGCGAGCTCCGTTTGCGGCTGCCCTGCAGCCAGCAGCTTCGCTCCTCCTCGTCGGCGTCGCTCCAACTCCTTGCGTTTTTCTGAGTGCTGCACCAATACCCCGAATGTGACAATTCCGCGTACTTGGCCCGCAAGAAGTGAAAAAAGTGTCACTCAGTTACGCATTTCCCAATAAGGAGACCGTCGTCAACGCGCAAAGACGCACCCAAAGGGCGCAGAACGTCCCGATCAGCATCGCCGCCTATGACACCGAGGAACTCGACCGTCGTGGATCCCGCGATATCGCCGATGTCGCGAACTTTACGGCGGGCTTGAATTTCAGTGAAGGCAATGGCCGCTCCAGCGGGATCAACCAGATCTTCATCCGCGGGATTGCCTCGAACGGAAGAGCGGGCACAGTGGGTGTCTACTCTGCTTCGGGAAACAACCCTGCGTCTTCGCACATATGGGATTACCGCCACGTACCGCTATTGAGAGGGTGAGCACAATGGAGCAGGATATTCTGCAGGAAACGCTGTTCTGGAATGGCCGCATCTACACAGTCGACGCGGGTCAGCCGTGGGCCGAGGCGCTGCTGGTCAGGGACGGCCGGATTGCCGCCGTTGGCCCACTCGAAAGGGTCGGTGCCGTTGCCCGGCCCGGCTGCACCCGGGAGGATCTCCGCGGCCGTTTCGTGATGCCGGGGATTCACGATGCGCACATCCATCTGCTATGGAGCGGCCTGAAGTTTCGCTCCGAATGCCGGCTGCGGCCAGGGGCGGGCGCACGCGACATCGTCGAGGACCTCTGCACCTGTGCCAAGTGCCTGGGTGGTCGGCTGAGTGGTTGGATTGTAGGAGGAGAAGTCAATCCGAACCTGTTCGCGCCCGGAACGCTGGACCGCGCCTTTCTCGATGAAGCCTTCCCGGAAGCTCCCGTCTATCTCTACGATTATTCGATCCACCACGCGTTTGTCAACAGCCGGGCACTCGCGGCCGCCGGAATCGATGCAACGACGGCTGACCCGTATGGCGGCCGAATAGTGCGGCGCGCGGGCTCAAGCGAGCCAACGGGTGAGTTGGTGGAACGAGCTACTTGGGCGGTCAAGCGCGCCATTCCCCCATATCCAGACGAGGTGTACCGAGACGCAGTTATATGGGCCGTTGGCATGGCAAATCGCTTTGGAATCACTTCCGTACAGGAAGCCTCGGCAGCCCTACCGGAGTTGCAAGCGCTCGCGGAAATGGAACGCCGGCGCGCATTGTCCGTCCGCGTAGCCGCTCACCTGGTCTGGCAGGACGAATCCTTCGGAGGGGGTAAGAGCAGAGACGAGCTCGAGCGGCTGATCGCGACCCGTGAAGAGTTT
Organism: Pseudomonadota bacterium; assembly: GCA_021817875.1. The sequence goes on along the minus strand of JAKAFQ010000023.1, from coordinate 3,892 downwards.
GCCTCCGAGCACGTGCGCACCGATTTCGTGAAGTGCTGGCTCGATGGCGCCCCATTGCCGCCGCACTTCACGCACTGCGGGATCGACCCCGAAACGGGCGACGTCGACTATTCAAAGCTGCTGATCAGCGAAGACGAGCTCTTTGAGGGCTTGCAGCGCTTCGACCGGGAAGGCGTCACATTGAAGATACATTGTGGCGGCGAAGGTGCTGTTCGGATCGCACTCAATGCCATAGAACGTGTTCGTGGCAAACAACAGTCAGGTATTACGCACGAGATTGCACATGCCGGTTTCGTCCATCCCCAGGATCTTCCGCGTCTGGCGCCACTGAACGCCGTCGCGGAGATGTCACCGGCGATCTGGCACTACCAAGGCCCGGAGTTCGCCGGACTGGCTGCGGGCTTCAAATTCCGATCTCTGCGGCGCGCGGGCGCCACGATGACCATAGGCTCCGACTGGATAATTACGCCCGATCCGAACCTGTTTCCAGCGCTCCAAGGCATCCTTGAGAGAGGCGCGGAGTCCGTCGACCTCGCAGATGCCATCGAGATGATGACACTCAATGGCGCGCGCGCCACGGCACGGGACGCGCAGAGCGGGTCCTTGGCTCCCGGAAAGTGGGCCGACTTTATCGTGCTTGACCGCAACCTCTTCGAGATTCCCGCAAGTGCGGTTGGCGAGACACGGGTACTGCAAACTTACTTCGAGGGAAGACGAGTCTTCGATGCTGGAAGTGAAAAGTCCGCGGGCGTCGCCGCGACCGGCATCCAGAGCGGACAACATGTCTGATGGCGCAGCACTCGCGGCCTTTCGCGAGGAGATCGAGCGGAAGTGCCGCCTCCATGTTCAGGTGTTCGAGGACCGTGATCCCACCCCCGTCGTGGACGAGTGCTTCCGGGAGAATGCGCTTTGTGAATGCGCGGGACTCCCGCGGCGCAGAGGGAAGACGAAGCTCCGCGAGTTATTCTCGCAAGTCGTACAGACCGGACACGCGCAATTCCGTCCCTTTCACAGTCATGTTGCCGGTCTTATGACCGGGGTTTTGTGGATTATTGCGTGCGGCCCCCGTGACGCCGTAGAAACCTGGCTCCAGCTTCGCTGCGTGTTTGCGTGGCTGAATCGAAGCGGAACCTGGAAGGTACATGCCTGTGTGGATTTCACAGTGCCGTACTTCTTATGAATAGGTTGCCAATACCGCTGATTCTGTTATCAGGGTTCCTGGGCTCCGGCAAGACAACACTCGTTATGGGCCTGTTGCGTACGGAGCTTTTCCGGCGTACCGCGCTCATCGTCAATGAAATAGGTTCAGTCGGCATCGACCAGGACGTCTTGCGCAATTCGCAAGCCGGCGAGCCCGTGCTTCTGTCGGGCGGATGTGTCTGCTGCGCGCTGGGGCCAGATCTGGGCCACACCTTACGCGAGCTCTATATGAGGCGACTGCGGGGACGCGTCCCGGAGTTCGATCGCGTGTTGATCGAAACGACTGGTCTGGCAGACCCGCGGCCGATCGTTCACGAGCTCGTGGGGGACCCATGGCTGGCAGCCCACTTCCGACTCTCTACGGTCACGACGGTTGTCGGAGCGCTCGAAGCGTTTGAGACGTTGGAGGCTAACCCGGAGGCTGTCAGCCAGGTGGCGTGTGCCGATCGGCTGATCGTTAGCAAATGCGACCTGTCCCGGATGGGACAGATCGACGGCGTGGCTGCCCAGCTGGCCAATCTAAATCCCGGGGCAGAGTTGAGCTTCACCCGAAAGGGACCGGTGCCCGAGGAATTGGCGCAGTCATTGAGTTCGTGCAGACGCGTGAGCATAGATCCGCTGCGCATGGAAGGGCTTGCGGAGAGCGCAGGCAATCAGCACGCCCCAAACCGACATAATGTGACTACCGCCTGTGTGACGGTCGCGGACCCGATCCCGTGGCCCCGGTGGGCATTGGCGCTGGACAGAGCGGCATGGGCAGGGCGCCGGGACCTCTTGCGCGTCAAAGGGATTCTCCGGGTGACGGACCTTGCCGCGCCCGTGCTCATTCAGAGCGTGGGTGCCACGTATCTGCCACCGACCGAACTTCCTCGCTGGCCCGGTGACCATCAGGCTTCACGGGTGGTGTTGATCATGAGAGGAAGCGGAGCCGACAGGTTGCGGGGGCTCATCTTTGAGTGTCTTGGTGGTGAGCGCCCCGCCTCGTAGGAGCGGATTCGGAAGGAGTCTGAGATCCTCAATAGCTGACAGTCGCGGGTGGCCGTAAGGGGTCGGGATCTCCCAGACCGCAGCGAATGGCCCAGGTTGGTAGCGAGTCGCCACGGCAGCTTATGTGGCGGACACCCTACCGCTCATTGGAGTTCCCTGGGCTATGCAGATGTCCGCATAGACGGGTGAACTCCAATCGGCTGCATGGGCTGTTGCTGGTGATGGCGGGCCAGTCCTGCTAACAGGTCGCGGAGCTGTTCGGCGAAGATGGCACGACGGTACAGCGCTGGCTCCACCGCTTTGAGCACGGGGGGCTGGACGCGTTGCGTGAGGGGGAGAGATCAGGTTGGCTTCGCACGCTCGACGCGGCACAGGGCACTGGGCCCAACCCGCGCGAGCGCGCGGCGAGGGGGCGCTTTCTGGCACGGGCGGACAAGCGCTGGCACCTGCCTCCAAGTGCCTCGCGCCCCGGCACAGTATGATCTGCAGCCGCTTGTATTGCCGCCCGGATACCTCGAATCAGCCTCGGGCGCACCACGCAGCCACCACATTGCCGGAGAGCATCCGTGACTCAAAACCATTCCAGCACATTTCGCCGCGCAAAGCACAAGACGACGCAAGGCCTTTCAGTCGGATCGGCGCTACCGCCGGTGCTGGCGGCCCTGCCGCGGATGGCATCCACAACAGCAAGGGGAAAGCATTCCATGATGCATGACCGCAACGCGTTTCGCGTCGCCTCCGTGTTCCTGTTCACCTCCGCGCTGGTGGCGCCCGCAGCGGCGCTCGCGCAGTCCGCCGGTGACGCCGGTCCCAGCCAGACGCTCGCCACCATCGTGGTCACGGCGCAGAAGCGCCGCCAGAACGCCAACGACGTGCCGATGACGCTCAATGTCTTCACCGGCAGGCAACTCGCCAACCTCGGCGTGAGCAACCCATCGGACCTCGCCCAGTACACGCCCGGCCTGATGGTGAGCGCGAGCGGCGGCACCGGTGTGCCGTATTATTCGATCCGTGGTGTCGGCTTCCAGGACTACTCGACCGGCTCGAGCTCCACCGTCGGCCTGTATTACGACGGCGTCGCCATGCCCTACGCGGTCATGACCGCGGACGCCCCGCTGTTCGATCTGAAACGGGTCGAGGTGCTGAAGGGGCCGCAGGGCGATCTGTACGGCCAGAACACCACCGCCGGACAGATCAACTTCATCAGCAACACCCCGACTGATCATTTCGACTCGTCGCTGCGCCTCGGCTATTCCAGCTACCAGACCATGCACATCGAAGGCTATGTCAACGGCCCTCTGGCGCACGGCATCGACGGCCGGATCGCCTTCACCAGCACGCAGTCCGGCGAGGGCTGGCAGAACAGCCTGACCCGGCCGTACGACCGGCTCGGCAAGCAGGACATTTATGCGTTGCGGGGCATGCTGGATTTCGCCCTCGGCGGCCGCGGCGACTGGCTGCTCAAGGCCGAATACGACCGCAACCTGTCCGATAACCAGGCGAACACCGCCTATGACGGCCGGATCATCGGTCTTGGCCAGTTTCCGACGCCGTACGCGCAGATCCTGCCCTATGTCACCAGCGGCAATGCGCCCTGGTACTCGACCGGCAACAACACGGCGGCGGACTGGTCGAACTTCTACACCGCCCCGAACGGCACGATCACCTACATACGGCCGCGCAAGAACGAACGGCTGCTGAGCCT
>JAKAFQ010000461.1 GCA_021817875.1 Pseudomonadota bacterium | reverse complement strand
GATCCAAACGCTGCGCAAGGGGCATCGCGCGACCGCGCGGGCGCTGCAGCTACGGTCCTTTCGCGGAAGGTCTACAATGACACCAAACCGGGAACATGCGCAGGATGGGCCCGGTTGAGCATTGGATGCGGCTACTCTCAGAGTATCGCATCGAGCCGGACACCCGGCATCGGGGCGGTCATCCGGTACGTACAGAAGCGCTGGGATGTCTTGACGCTGCCTTTGCGCGTGGAGGATGTGCCATATATCAGAAGCCGACAATTCATGAACATGTGGCCAGCTCCCCCCAGGCGCGTGGCAGGACGGCGAATTGGCGCGGCTTGCATTGACTCGAGGAGAAACGCATGACTCACGATCATCGAGGTCTGCCAGGACCGACGGTCTGGCTGCTCTTCGGATGCGTGCTGCTGGCGGTGTGCGCGTGCGCGCGCGAAGCGAAGCGTGCCACGGCGCCGCCGGGTCACAACGCTCAATCGGCGGCCGGCAGGAAGGCCATGATCGATCATCAAGGCATCTGGAAGTGGGTCGTCCCGCCGGTGAAGATGCACGGTATGTTCGACGATCATGATCCAATCGGCCTGGTTGCGGGCCAGCTGATTCCTGCGGACTGTGCGTTCAACTGGATCGACCCGGACACCCGCAAACTGTATTGTTTCACTACGGCAACGTCGCTGGAGTATTTCCTCCGTTCGCCGCAGACCTACCTGGAGAAGGCGGAACGGAACTGGCGCGCCCTGAAAGGCAAGGTCGGCACGGCGCGGTGAGGCTGCGATGATCGCCGGGACGTTCCGAAGCTCGCCATGTGCCTGGTTCGCCCCGGGTGGGCCTCATAAACCCGACGTGCTGCGGACACGGATTGGTCGGGTTGGAACGTGCGACACGCCGTCGCGGCTCATGTTCCTTTCCCGGTCACGCCCATTTATGCGGTTGTGACACGCGGATTCGATCCCGGCGTGATTTTCCGGGGACGACCCGACCGCTGCGGCACTGGACGGCTCATTCCGTTCCGGGTTCCGGGGCGCGGACCGAATGTCGTGCCTCGCAAGAGGCTCGCTGCGAATGGGTCCGAAATGCCCATGAAGGCCGAAAGCCGGGTGATGTCGGCCTCAAACATTCCATGGGGTGGCGCTCGTCGCCGTTGCGGGGTTTGCATGGCAGACGGGACGGGTCGAGGTCGAACCGAGGGGGGCAGGGCAGTCTTGCCACCGGTGTACTTTTTCGGGCGCTCATATACAATACCCGGGTAAGGTATATAGGGCGGACCGGATGAGCCACACGGCGCGCGAAAAATCGAAGCTTTTGTCCCGGGTGCGCCGCATCCGGGGGCAGGTCGAGGCGCTCGAGCGGGCGCTCGAGGCCGAGCGTGGCTGTGCGCAGGTCCTGCAGCAGATTGCCGCGGTGCGGGGTGCCATCAATGGCCTGATGGTGGAGGTCATGGAGGATCATATTCAGACGCACGTCGCCAGTCCGCAGATTGCAGACGCCGACGCGCGGCGGTCGGGTGCGGAGGAGTTGATCGAGGTGCTGCGCGCCTACCTGAAGTAGGAGTTGCGGCGGCATTGATCCGGGATTTCCCGATGAGCGAATCGCAACGGCGAATGATGGTGTCGGAGTCAGAAAATTCAGGGAGGACGAGAACCCTCTCCGTGGATGGGGAGGCTCATGGGGGGGATACGGCCGCCGGTGACGCCAGCTGCCCTGGTCACGACTCTGATCAGGATCATGAGCACGAATTCTCCTGGGCCGAGGGCGCGCGAATCGCGTTCGTTGCGGTGGCGGCCGTAGCCGTGTGGTTTCGACTCTGGGAGCCGTTCAGAGCCCTCAGCGTGATCGGGGTCCTGGGCCTTGCGGTCGGCGGCTGGCCGATCTTCAAGGAGGCGTTCGAGAATCTTCTCGCGCGGCGCATGACGATGGAGCTGTCGATGACCATCGCCATCGTGGCCGCGGCGGCCATCGCGCAGTTCTTCACCGCACTCGTCATCACGCTGTTCGTCCTGGTCGCCGAGGTCCTGGAGGGCATGACGGTCTCGCGCGGCCGCCGGGCGATTCGCGATCTGCTCGATTTCCTGCCGAGAGCGATATCGGTTCGCCGATCGAGCGGGGTGTCGGAGGTCGGCGCGGATGAACTCACCCCCGGCGATGCCGTGCTGGTCAATCCCGGCGGCCGCATCCCGGTGGACGGCACGGTGATCGCCGGGGATTCGTTCGTCGATCAGTCCCGCATCACGGGAGAGTCCCTTCCGGTGGAGAAGACGCCAGGGGCCAGCGTCTTCGCCGGATCGATCAATCAGTCCGGCGCGCTCGAGATCCGCGCGGAGCGGATCGGGCGTGATACCAGCTACGGCAAGATCATCGAAGCGGTGGAGCAGGCCGAGCGCTCTCGGGCTCCGGTGCAGCGCCTCGCCGACCGTCTCGCCGGCTACCTGGTGTATTTCGCGCTCGGCGCGGCGCTCCTCACCTATGTCCTCACCCACGATATCCGTTCGACGATCTCGGTCATCATCGTCGCGGGCGCGTGCGGGATCGCCGCCGGTACCCCGCTCGCGATCCTGGGTGCGATCGGCCGTGCCGCCCGCGCAGGGGCTATCGTCAAGGGAGGGCTTTATCTCGAGCAGCTCGGCCGGGTCGACACGGTCGTGCTGGACAAAACCGGCACTCTGACGTTCGGACGGCCGGAAGTGCGCGCGGTGCATCCGATCACGGGCGTTGACCCGATGGTGCTGCTCGAGCTCGCCGCGGCGGCCGAGCTGCGCTCGGAGCATCCGCTGGGCAAGACAATCGTCGAGCATGCGCGCGCATCGGGTCGTACGGTGGGCGAGCCGGAGCGTTTTGGTTACCAGCCCGGGCGCGGCATTGATGCGCGGGTCGGCGGGGCCGACATCCTGGTCGGGAATCTCGCGCTCCTGCGCGAGCATGGCCTTTCGGTACCCGATGGTCTGGCGAGTGCACGCCACAACTCTTCCGAAATCTATGTCGTCCGCGACGGCGTGCTCCTCGGTGCCATCGAAATCGCCGATCGTGTTCGGCCGGAAGCGAGGGACGCGATTGCCGCGATCCACGCCATGGGCGCGCGCACCGTGCTGCTCACCGGAGACGCGCGGGTAGTGGCCGACTCCGTGGCGGCGCAGCTGGGGGTCACTGAAGTCGCCGCGGACCTGCTGCCCGAGGACAAACGCGACTACATCCAGCGTCTCACGCTCGAACGCCGCGTGGTCGCGATGGTCGGCGATGGAATCAATGACGCGCCGGCCCTGATTGAAGCGCACGTGGGGGTCGCGATGGGTTCGGGGACCGATGTGGCCCGGGAAAGCGCGGACGTGGTGCTGCTCGGCAACGACCTGGAAAAATTCGCCGAGACCCTCGGTATTGCGCGGCGGACACGCCGAATCATCTGGGCGAACTTCGCCGGCACCATCGGTATCGACACGCTCGGGATCGCATTGGCGGCGGCAGGGCTGCTCAATCCACTGCTGGCGGCATTCATTCACGTCGCCTCCGAACTCGCGTTCATCTCCAATTCCGCGAGGCTCCTGCCGGGCCGCCGTTCAGCCGCGGTGTTTGCCCCGCACCCCGTCACCGCCCCCATCTGAAGGAGTGGTCCGGAAAGCCGCATCGTCGGGCCAGACCGCCGACCGATCAGGAGCGGTCACCGCTGAGGCGCGTGCAGCCTGACCGGCATTTCCCGATCGCTGCGGTTGCGATGAAACAGCCTGTCGGTCATGCAGATACGCTGGCTCTGTTCACGGGGCTGCGTATCCGCCCGACGTATCCGTAGGTCGATCCCAGGTGCGACAGTCAGAAGACTCCGACCACCGCACTTGGAACGCGGACTGCACGCCACGCAATGGTCCCTCGCCGGCAGGAGTCCCGGTCCTTCGCGTGCCCTGTCATACCATGGGCAGCGGCGCGGCCTCGTGCCGCAGCGCAGTGCCGTTGGGCCGGCAACGCCCGCTCGAACTGCGGTCTGCGCGTGCCACGGAAAATCGGGGGACGGGAGTGAGCGCACCTGCGGTAGCCGATAGAACGGTAGAGCGATTCCGATGAGCGGTGCT
>JAKAFQ010000460.1 GCA_021817875.1 Pseudomonadota bacterium | reverse complement strand
TTCCGATCTCTTCCATGGCGCTGGAGCCCGTGAACGGCTTGCGTCCGGTCAGCATCTCATGAAAGATCACTCCCAGACTGTACAGATCCGAGCGCGGATCGAGCTGTTCTCCAAGCGCCTGCTCCGGGCTCATGTAATAAGGCGAGCCGCGCAGCACACCGGTGTAGGTGCTGTTGTGCGTGCCTTCCAGCAGCCGTGCCAGTCCGAAGTCGATCAACACCACGTTGTCATTGGTGCGCAGCATGACGTTCGGCGGCTTCAGGTCCCGATGCAGCAGCCCGGCGCGGTGCACCACCGAGAGCGCCGCCGCGATATTTTCCAGGAACAGCAGCGCTTGCGGCTCGCTCATGCCGGCGTGCATGCGCGCCTTCAGGTCCCCCAGAGGGAAGTATTCCATGGCGAGATACTCGTAGCCGCTCTCGATGCCATGGTCGAAGATGCGCACAACGGCAGGATCGTGCACGCCGAGTATCGCCCGGTACTCGCGTGCAAGCGCCTGCCTGGCGCGGCCTTCGCACGGCATCCGGCTGACTTTCAGCGCCACCTCGGCTCCGAGGCGTCGGCTCTCGGCCAGGTAGACCACGGCCTTCTCCGACTCGCCGATCTTGCGCTTGATCGCGTAGTCGGCGATGCGGGGCTGCTCCGGGGTCGGGGGCGGCTCAGGGGCCGCCGCGTCGCGAGCGGCGCCGAGGCGCTGTGGCGCCGACGGGCTCACCGGTCCGGCGAGGGGAAAATTGCGGGTGGTCTGCTCGGTCTGCGCCGCGCAAGCCGGGCGCTCGCTGCGCCGCAGCGCGGCGTCTACGGAGCTTTTCAGCCGCGCGGGAGTGAGCAGCCGCTTGGGCAGGTAATCGGCTGCGCCGGCGCGGATCGCCTGCACGGCGGTGAGCTCATCCCCCCCTTCGGCCAGCACGACGATGGGCGGGCCCGCTCCCGCGGCCTGAAGCCGGCACGGCAGCTCGAAGTCTTCCGCTCGTTGATCGTCGGCGCTGGAGCCGAATTCCATCGCCAGCAGCAGCACGTCGCTCGAGCGATCCGTATCGGCTTCGATGCACGACTCGAGCTCCGCGGGTGCGAGCGTGCTCACCATGGCGTCGGGATACAGGATTCCGAGGTGCAGCCGCAGCCACTCGCGATACTTCGGATCGCGATCGACCACCAGTATGCGTATCGCTGCGATGCTCATGCGCCGGCCACACCATGGACCGCCCCGGGCCATTTGTCGCGGTGTGGGCGGCGATTCTGTGAACTCCATCATCCGCAGGCCGCGTTATGTGATATGACAGCGGGGGCGACCGTGTACACCGAGTGTTGCGCGGATGCGCGTGCGTCCGGCGGCGCGGCCTAACGCGGCAACAGGAATCGCCGGCCCTCGAAGGACAGCACCACGCCGTCGGGTCGGATCGAGATCACCGTGACTCCGTCGGGCAGAGAGTCGCCCTGGCGCAGCATCTGGGTATTGATCATGACATAGCGCTTGCGCGGATCCGGATCGTAGACGTGCAGATCCAGATGCAGCGGCGGCAGCGACACGCCGGGCCCGGAGGCGAGGTCCTCGTACAGCGGCAGGCTCGCACCGCTGCGCTGGGTTGCGGGGCCGGGCGGCTGCGACGCGGGCGCGAAGTCCGCGGGGTTGGTGTCCGTCGATGCCGCGTCCGGGCCGGCGGCGGCGTCCGCCGGCAGGGCGGGTTCCGCCGTGTCTTCGTCCGGGCGCGCAGCAGAGGGTGCGGAAAGCGTGGCCGATCGAACTGCGGACTGCGCCGTGGCCACCGGTGTGTTGGTGTCTGACGAGGACCGCGATGCGGTGGCGGACGCGGCGGCCGGCCCCGCTGGTCCTGATGCGCGGTCCGGCACCGATGGCAGGGCCGGTGCGCCCGGCCGCGACGGGGTGGGCGAGCTTGGGGCCGCGGCGCGCGCTGCGTTGGCCGGCGGTGTCGGCCGGCGCAGCAACACCCAGCCCAGCACCGCGGCGTTGATCAGCAACAGTGCGCCGATGAGCACGGCCCAGGTGGGCGGGCCGCGTTTCGGTGCGGCGACCTTGACTTCGAACAGCGCAGGCCCGGCCTGCCGCTGCCGGGCGTTTTCCGATTTCTTCAATGCATCCAGGATGAAGGACATGTGCGCGCCGCCCTCAGCTGCCGTGCTCTTCGGAAGTGAGGCTCGGAGTCTCCGGAGCGGGCAGCGCTCCGGACAGCGCCACCTGGGTTTCTATCCCGGCGATGCCGTTCGGGGTCAGCCGATGCGTACGCTGGAAGCGCCGTACCAACTGTGTCAGGCCGGCATCATATACATCACTGACCGGATGACTCGCCGGCACACCCTCGAGCTTCTGCAGGCTCTGGCGCAGCCACAGTACGTCCGCGCCACTCATGCCCGCGGACAGGGTTTTCACCGGGTCCGCCGCCGGGCGCCACAGCATCACGTAACCACCGAGCCACTGGCGCGCCAGCTCGCCGATGCCGACCTGGTGGGTGGAGCGGCCGAGATCGAGGGTGGCCCGGGAGTTCCCCAGCCGGGTCAGCACCACCCGATGGCGCCCGCCTGCGGTGTCGGTCAGCAGCAGGATGGCGGGACGATTGAACAGGCGCAGCTGACCCAGCGAGCCCCGCTGTTTGAGGCACACGAGTCCGTGCCGCGACGCCTGGGCGCAGGGCTTGTCCGCGCCGGGCACATAGTGCAGACCCCAGAGACTGAACAGCCTGGCGTAGGCCGCGTCAGACGTGGTGTCGCCGCCGTACCGGGCCAACAGCGCCGCGAGAGTGAGCGTACGGGACGCCGGTCGGGCGGCAGCGGCGGCGGCTGCCGGCGTGACGGGCAAAGCGGCCGGCCGTGCGGCGCCGCCGGCGCGGGCCAGGCCCTCCGGGCGGGTCGTGACCGGTGGGTCCAGCCAGACTGGCGCGAGGCGCCACAGCGCGGCGCTGCCGCCGGCCAGCACGAGCGCGGCGGTGGCGCTGGCCGCCCAGGGCAGCCAGCGGGGCAGGCATCGTCGTCCGAACACCTCTGCGCCCGCTTTGCGCACCAATGTCGTGGTGACACGGTGACAGTCGAGCGAGTAGCCGCCGAGCAGCGCGCGGTCGCAGATGACATTGATGAGGCGTGGCACACCGCCGGAAAGCCGGTGGATCTGCCGCAGAGCGAACCGGCTGAAGATCTCGCTGGTGGCGCCGGCCACGCGCAGCCGGTGGCGCACGTAGGCCGCCGTTTCGGGCTCGGAGAGCGGATCGAGGTGATAGCGCCCGGTGATGCGCTGGGCCAGCTGACGCAGCTCGTTGCGGTCGAGCAGCTCACGCAGCTCCGGCTGGCCGATCAGGATGATCTGCAGGAGCTTGCGCGTGTTGGTTTCCAGGTTGGTGAGCAGGCGAACCTGCTCGAGGACCTCGGGAGAGAGATTCTGCGCCTCGTCGACCACCAACACCACGCGCCTGCCGGCCGCGTGAGCCCGCAGCAGGTAGGCGTTGAGGATGTCGACCAGGTCCTTCAGGCTGTGCTCGGCGCTGTCGGGTACGCCGATGCCGAGCTCCTCGCACAGCGTCAGCAGGAACTCCGGCGGGGTCATCCGCGGGTTCAGGATCAGGGCGATTTCGGCGTTCTCGGGCGCCTGTGCCAGCAGTGAGCGCACGATGGTGGTCTTGCCCGTGCCGACCTCGCCGGTGAGCTGAATGAACCCGCCGGCCTCCTTCACGCCGTATAGAAGGTGCGCCATCGCCTCGGCATGCCGCTCGCTCAGGAAGAGGTAACGCGGGTCCGGCGTGATGGAGAACGGCTTCTCGTTGAGGCCGAAGAACGTCAGGTACATGAGGACAGCTGTCGCAACGGGCTAGTCCAGGGCATTGGCGCGACGCAGCGCGCGGTCGCCGAAACGCGCGCGGATCTCATCGAGCGCGGCATCGGTGCCCGAGCCACGCCCGCCGGCGCGCGGCTCGCGCTCGAACAGCCCAATCTGAGCCGCGGGAGCCAGCTCCGTCAAGATGACCCCCAGCAGCCGAAGTTTCGCATCGCGGTGTTCGCTCAGCCAGCGCGTCAGCAATTCACGGGCGACATCCCGCACAGCGCGTCCT
>JAKAFQ010000459.1 GCA_021817875.1 Pseudomonadota bacterium | reverse complement strand
TGTTGCCGATCCAGTTTCCGTACCAGATGAAGTAGACGTCCTTGGTGCCCAGCATGACCGGGCCACCGTTGTAGTTGATGCCATTCCCTGTCGGCACGGCGGCCGAGGATGCCAGTGCCGATGTGGTCTGCGGCTTGCGACAGACTTGTACGCCCCAGCCTTTGCCGCTGGGTACCCACTGATGGGTCTTACCCTGGCTGCAGAGTGTGCTGGAACTGGTGCCGTGCGCGACGGCGGCACCACAGCTGCCCATGAGGGCGAAGCCGATCGCTAAGGCGAGAACACGTTTCCGCTGATTCATGTGACCCCCGATCAAGTTGAAGGAAAGGGGGGATTCACGTCCTTGTCTTGGGGTGTTATGTGCGGATGCGGCTTTGGCTTGAGGCGTTGCACAGCCGCACGCTGACTGCGCACTGCGATGGCTTGACATCACGACAAGCCCAACAGCCCGATCAATCACCTGAACGCGGACGGGAACCCCCCGCGGCCACTTGTAACGGAATGTCGCGGGATGTGACGGTATGTTGCGAAAAAGTAAATTTAGCGTGATGGTTCGTTAGGCGCAGCATCGATCTTTGCGTAGGCATTTGGCCTTGCGGCCGCGATTCGTGCCTCGATGCGAGCGCGTGCGCTGTATATCGTGCGGCGCACCATGAAGCGCGTATCCCAATGCGTTGGATGGTTCACGCGGGAGGTGGCGACGGGGGTCTTGCCCCGAACGTGTTCGTCGTCCCCAGGTGCTGCAGATCCTCCTCGTACTCGCGGGTGATGGCCTGTGCCCGCGCGCGATTCGGAATCACATGGGGCGTGATCAGGAGAATCAGTTCGGTGCGGGCATGGGTATCGTTGGTGCTGCCGAACAGCTTGCCGAGGACGGGAATGTCGCTGAGCAGCGGGACGCCGTTGTCCGTCTGCGCGGTGTTCTGCTGGATCAGTCCGCCGAGCAGCAGCGTTTCGCCATCGCGCAAGGCCACCGAAGTAGTGAGCTGACGGTTCAAGATGGTGTAGTTGCCGACGGCATCCTGGGTGCCCGGCTGGCTGACGATCTGGTCGAGATCCAGGTAAACGCGTCCGCCCGGATTCACGCGCGGGCGGACGTCCAGCATGATGCCGGTATCGATGTACTGGACTTCGCCGACGCTCAATGCGCCGGACGTCGAGGTCGTGCCGGTCGTGGGCAGCAGCCCGCCGCTGATGTAGTTCTGGATCACCGGAATCTTGTCGCCCACGGTGATCGAGGCTTCGTGGTTGTTCAGGACAACCAGGGTGGGGGCGGAGAGCACCCGCGTGTTGCCGTTCGATTCCAGCGCCTGGACGATGCCCTGAACGTTGTGGGATACGAAGGAGTAGTACAGCGCATCGCTGGCGGCGCTGTAGGCCGCGCCGCCGAAGCCCAGCGCCGCCGAGTGCTTGCGCCCCAGTTGCGAGGTATTGGGTGGGGAACCGGGCTGTGTCCCGATGAGCCCGCCCAGGTACCACTGCACGCCGTACTGAAGATTGCCGGTCAGTTCGACCTCCAGAATCCGCGTCTGGATCTCGACCTCCAGCGGTGCGACATCCAGGCTCTGGATGGCCGGCAGGAGATCCTGCCACTGGCTCTCGCTGCACCTCACCAGCAGCTGATTGCTGTCGCGGATCGCGGTGATGTGGATGCCGTTGGCTGTCGAGACCGAGACCCGTGCCGGCGTCGAGAGCGGATTGAGACCCTGGGCGCTGTTCAGTCCGACGCCACTGCCGCCCACGCCCTGCGCCGCGCCGGTTGCGCCGTAACCGGTGGAGGCGCCCATGGGGCTGCCCAGCTGGACGGGCTGCAGTCCCGGTGCGACCTGGCCGGAGGGTGCCGACGCGCCGTTCGTGCGGCCGTAGAGCGAGCTGAGATCCTCGGCCAGCGAGGTCGCCTTGATGTTCTGGACCTGATACACGTGCAGGGTGGCGCTGTTGGCGGCGCGATCCATGCGCCGGATCCAGCGGTGGATCTCGGAGAGATAGGCTGGCTGCGGTGTGATCACGACGATCGCGTTGGTGCGCTCGATCGGCAGGAAATGCAGCATGCCCGCCATCGGCGTGTTGCTCTTGGAGCCGAAGGCCGACTGCAGTTCCGGGAGCAGGGTTTTGACCTGGGCATGGCGCAGCGCGTAGACCCCGACCGACATGCCCTTGAACCAGTCGACATCGAAGATGCGGATGGTGCGCGCGTAGTTGACCAATTCCTCCGGCGTGCCTTGCACGACCAGCAGATTGTGCTGGGGGTCGACCAGCAGCACGGCATGGGGGCGCGCAAACGGAGCCAACAGCTTCGCCATTTCGGCAGCGGCGATGTAGTGCAGCGGGAAGAGTTCGGCCTGGGCGCCGTTGCTGGGCGTCGGCGCGAGCAGACTGGGCACGAGGACGCCTGCCGACGCGCCGTTTGCCGGGGTGATGACGAACGTGCCGTTCTGTTCGACCAAGGTGTTGCCGGTCCAGCTCAGCAGCATCTCGAGAATGGGCAGGGCCTGCTTCGGGGTGACCGGAGCGGCGGTTGCGAAGGTGATGTGGCCGTGCACACCGGGCGCGATCGAATAGCTGCGCTTGAGCACCTTGCCCAGGAGAACCTTGACGACGCCGGCGATCGGCTGATCGTTGAAATTGAAGATGATCGAGCCGTTGGCCGTGGATGTTGCGGAAGGCAGGGCGCGTGCCGCGGCACGGTCGATCAGTCCGCGGGTGCCGACCTGGACGTCGGCAGGGCGGGCGCCTGCTGCGCGTTGGATCGCCGGTGGCATGGGCGCAAAGGATTGTGGGGTGGGCCGCAGTTCCAGGCTCTGGGCAGCGGATGTCGAAGCGGGCGCTGGTCGCGCGCGGGGTGGGGCGGTCGCGCAGCCAGCGAGCGCCAAAACCAGAATCGGCAGGGCAAGGCGGAGCGGTCGAGATAGGCGCATGGGGCGTTGAGCTCAAAGACGTATGGATGGCGGAAGGGGGCGCGAGGACGCGGCTGCGACGCCGACACTCGGTCGCACGGCGGTCGGGGGCGGCGCAGGCGGAGCCTGGCGCTTGGTTAAGGGGAGTCGGATCGCGAGCGGATGCGGCGGGATCAGTGGCCGCATCGCCGCGATGGAGGCAGAGGGTGTTCCGACCGCGCCGGCCGGCGCCGCGACCTTCAGGGCCAGGCGCAGGCGCTGGCCGCCGTCATCGAGCCAGACGTGATGAGGTTGGATGCCCTGCACCAGCCAGTTCGTTCCTGGAACGAGATCGCCTTTGGACAGAGCGGTCGCATGTCGTGTCCCTACCCGGATCAAGGCCAGCGACAGTCCGGGCGCCTGGACGACGCCGGTCAGGATCGGCGTTCCTTGCGTCGCCGGCGCGGAGGCGTTTGCCGTCGGCCTCGGATCAGGCTTGCGATCGGGATTGAATAAGGGCGCGCGCGCATACGCGCCACGGAGATCCGGGGGCATCGGCGGAACCGTCAACGGTACGAGGTGGACAGCGTCCGCAGGCGCCGGCGAAGGCGTCGGAAGCGGGGGCAAGGGGCGCCGTGCCCACCACGCGATGCCGATGAGCAGCAGCACCAGCGCGGCATTCAGGGCCACGAGACCGAGGCGAAGGCGTGGACGGGCGGCGGCGCTCATGGATGCACGGACGGCTGCCAGAAGCCTTCGACGATCAGGTGCACCTCGAGCGGGCGCGGCATGGCATCGGGCGTGGTGTTGATCATCGGCGCCTGATAGGCGTTCAGTACCGGGATGATCAGCAGCGGATGGCTGCGCTCGATGTGCGCGAGGACGTTCACCAGGTCCACGGTGCCGCAGCTCATCACCACCGAGAGCCGCGCCGTATGGTAGGGCGTCGACCCCGGATCCCGAGCGGGCAACGGCGACTCCGACAGACTGACGCAGCCCGCGCCCTGCCGGGTGGAGGTCAACAGGATGCTCTGGACGGTCTGCAACAGTTCGGCGGCGGCGGCGTTGCTAGCGTGTGCGGGCAACTCGATGCCCTGCATCGCCGAGGATGCGCCTGCGGCGTGGTGCGCGCTGGCGAGCATCCGTCCACGGGCAATGTCCTGAATCGCCGCGCGCTCCGCGCTT
>JAKAFQ010000022.1 GCA_021817875.1 Pseudomonadota bacterium | reverse complement strand
CCGCCAATGACACTGCCTGCGCCTTGTAATCGGCGGTATATTGACCACGAACCTGACGTTCCATATTGACCTCCAAGTGGTTGGTTTAATCCATCCATTGGAGGTCCGTCAACGGGGGACCACTTCAGAACGCCGAAACCCTTAGTGAGCAGATCGCGCTCGCGCAGCATCTGACAAAGCAGATCGACCAGGAGAAGAAGCTCCTCAACGAACTTCGTGAGGAACAGGTGCGTATCGAAGCGACCCTCCTCAGCACAGCGGCTGGTAGCCAGGAGAAACTTCTGGCGGAGAAGCTGAGGCATACACGCGAGGCACTTGACCGAGAAGGGAGGGAGCTGCTCGAAGGTCTCGCAGCTGTGAAGAAATGGCGTGAGGTGTACCTCTCCCATGTCGGCGTGCTCTTTGAGGACACCGAGCTCGGTCCGATCGTCGAGCACATGGACCAGCTGCTGCGCCACCCCTTCGTGGAGCAGTTTGACTCTGTCGCCGCGTACGTGAGAACGGCCCTGCAGTCGAACCAGAACATGGGATTGAACCGCGAGGCCATCGAGCGCATCCAGTCCCGGCTCGATGAGGCACACACCCTGGCGAGTGACCCGGAAGGGCTGCTCGAGCGGGTGTCGAGCACCTTACACACCGACCAGGCCCGCGCCAAGGTGCTGGAGGAAGAGACCAAGGCTCTGATCCACCGCATCGCCTCGCTCAACAGCGGTGAGATCCCGCTGCCCGATGCGGTACGCGACTTGGTCAAGGCTATCCGTCGCGAACTGCCTGGCGCCGAGCCCACAATGCTCGCCGATCACATCCAGCCAAAGGCGAACACTCTCTGGCAGGGCGCGATCGAGGGCTACATGGGTCGTGATCGCTACGCAGTGATCGTGAAGCCCGAGTTCGAGGCCCGCACCTATCGCCTCTTGCTGCAGCTGCAAGGTCCGGATCGGGGCGGGGCTAAGGTGATCCAGGTGTCCCGGTTACGGGCGGACAAGGGCAACCACCATGCCCCCACTGGATCGCTCATCGAGGAGCTCGATATCCAGCATCCGGTGGCGCTACTCTTCGTGATGGCCAACTATGGCAACGCCGTGAAAATCGAGGCGACCGGCGATGCCACCATCGAGGATGTGATTAAGCAGACCCGGCGGGGCATCACGCTCGATGGGCGCCTAGTCAGCGGATATGGCGTCAGCCGCTACCGCATGTTCGAGGAAGGCGAGTGCATTTTCGGTCGCGCGGCTCGCGAGCGAAACCTCAAGCAGACTGAGGCGAACCTCGTCAAGGCCCAGGAAGAGGAATACCAGATCCGCCAGCGCGCGGAATCGTTCCACAAGCTCCTGCGCCTATGGCCGGCTGAACGCATCGCTTTGCTCGAACCGGTCATGGCCATCGCCGATCTGCAAAAGCAGCAGGTCGCGC
Source organism: Pseudomonadota bacterium (assembly GCA_021817875.1). The sequence continues at coordinate 15,903 of JAKAFQ010000022.1, read as the reverse complement.
AGCAGGCCGAATACGATGCGATCGACCGCTCTTCGAACCAGGCGCTCGAAGAGAAGAGGACGGGCGTCCTCTCGGATATCGCGACCTCAGAGGCCGCCCTGCAAAAGGCGCAGAAGGACCAGGGCGTGGCCGAGGAAGCCGAGCGGCGCACGCGTAACGATCAGGTCGAGGCTCAGCATGACCTCGAACGCTCGCGCACCTCTCACAGACAGGCCCTGGACCGCGCTCTTGCCCTCGTCTGCATGGATGAGACCATCACCGTGGAATCCTTGCGCGAGCAGGCTGAGCATTACACGGAGGAGCTCGGGGGCGACCTGCAGAAGATTTCCGGGGCGGAAGGTCAGTTGCGACAGGTCATTGACAATGAGTGGCCGGACATCCGCCACAAAATCTCTGATTACAACGAGCACTGTTTGGGCACGTACCGCATCCAGGCGGAGCTCGGGGTGCATAGCCACAGCGTCGATGAACTGATGCAGCTGTCCAGGCAGGTGCAGGGCGCGGTCTCACGGGTGCGGGAGCTCCTACGCGACCTCGAAGACAACGCGATGGCCAAGATGACTGAAAGTCTTGAGGAGAACCTGGCGAGCTTCAATTCCACGTTTACTACGAACTTCGCGATGTCGCTACACAACGCCATCGAGGATGGGGTGCGGCCGCTACGCGATCTGAATGTCTCGTTGCGCACGCGCGTGTTCGGGCACGACACCTACCGCGTGAGCTACGACTGGGTACCGGAGTTCAAGGACTACGCGGATTTCTTCCAGGAGCTGACGCGCCGGTCGCACGAGATCGACACGGCTTCGGGCAAGACGCTCTTCGATCTATCCATGGATAGTCACCTCGCCCGTATCCGCGACCGGCTGAAAGACCTTCTTCTCGGGCAGGACCTCGTGGCCGCTGAACAGGAGCTCGAACGCCTAACGGATTGGCGCAGCTATCGCACTTACGACATTATGGTGACAAACACCACGCTGCCGGACTCGGAGGTCTCCTACTCGCGGCACGGCATGTTTTCGGGCGGAGAGAACAAAACGCCGATCTATGTGGTGCGCGCCGCGGCACTAGCAACCGCCCTGAGGCACACCAATAGCTCCAAGACGCATCTTTACATGCTGTTCCTGGATGAAGCCTTCCACGCGATGGATACCGAACGTAGCCGGCAGACGCTTGATCTGCAGCACAAGCAGCTCGGTTTTCAGGTTCTCGTGGCATTGCCCACGATAGATGCGGGCAAGGTGCGCGAACTCTTCGATCGCGAGCTGCAGTTTGCCATGATTGATGGTTTGCCAAAAGGCTCGGGTACGCGCATCACGCATCTCGTTGCGCAGGTAGAACTCAAAAAGGAGCAGATCGCGCGAACCCGGGAGCTCACACGCGAGCGCATCGAGCGCCAGGAGCGCGAATCGATGGATCGCACGCTGCGCGAGTCCCAGGCGGCAGCTGGCCGATGAGCGCACCAGCGCGGTACCTGTCGCCGCCTGCCCTGCGCTTACGGGAGCGGCTGGCACGCCTCCTCGCCACGCGCCTTAAGGCGATGCCGGAGGAGGAACGCACGCGCCCAGTGCGCATAAAACTATCCAGGTACTGTGCCGAGGAGCTCTACGAAGGGGGCAGTCAACTCTCCCAGGAAGCCTGGCCAGGAGTGCAAGCGCTGGTAGATGCGGGGCTAGTGCGCATTCAGTATGGCGCGAGCCGGGCGGCCAAGGCGGCTGCTGAGGCTTGGCACCGCGATCCGACAGTCGAGGCACAAGCCGGCAGCTACGAAGCGTTGGCGGAAATCGGCGGCGTGGCGTTGAAAGATCCTGCCGCGCTGCACTTAGCGTGTGCCCTCCAAGCCTCGGGTGTGCCTGAGCAGTTGGCGAATCTGATCGCAATCCGCGCACCGGCCGCACTGCTCGCGCTGCCGCCCCATGACGTCGTTCCTCGCATCGAGGCGCTTCGCACGCTGGCACGGGAGGCCCCCAGCCTTTACCTACGCGAGGCCTCGGCGCGTCTCTTCGAGTCCCGATCCAAGATCCTTGATGGCCGAGAGGATTGGATCGCCTCCGTATTGGGTGTCGCGTGTCCCTGGCAAGAGAAGCCTATTCAACTTCAGGTGGCGGCCGGAATTGGATCGCTTGAACTCGTTCTTTTTGTAGAGAACGTGACCACCTTCGAGCGCTTGCGTCAACAAGCTCCGGGAGGTACCGCACTCATCTACAGTGCCGGATTCAAGGCATCAGCGGCGCGCATCGCCGCCGGAAAGGTGTCATGGTACTTTGAGCATCCCACTCACGATGACACCGTTTCCGCTCTGAAAGCGGCTCTGTTCGAGAGCTGCGCCGAGCGGTCCGCGCTCGCGTTCTTCGGCGACCTAGACTATTCGGGAATGGTTATCCTGAAGAGCCTGCGCCAGAGTTGGCCACACCTCACGGCGTGGAAAGCCGGGTACGCAGAACTGCTATCGCTGCTCACGACAGGCCGAGGCCACCCGCCGGAATCGGCCGACAAGGCGGAGCAGAAGGACCCTGGAATCACAGGATGTACCTATGCGGACGAGGTGTTGCTGCCTGCGCTACGGGCGCATCGAGCCTTCGTCGACCAAGAAGCCTTGCGTCTTTGATGTAGGCCGGGCGTCAAATCGCGTGTTTTGGATATGGGAAGCGCCCCAGTGGAATGGACGGATCTACGTACGAGCGTATCGCCGCGTCCGCCAGCGCGTAACCCCAGTTAATAAGCTGCTCCTGAACAGAGGCATCGAGCGCCCGCAATCGCGTGCCGATCCGGGCGAGCCCTTGGGTCGTATCGGAGTCTTTGCACAAAAGTGGAGATGCAGTGTAGTCGCCAATGCTCGTGTGAATCCCCCAGTAAGCTCCGGAATACCGCCCTGACTCCAACTCCCTCACCAGCATGCGCTTGCGGAGTGCGCGCGTTTGATCGATTAGAATATCCCGGGTTCGACCCAGTTGACTCGGCCAATCCATCCAAGGCCGCGGAATGAAAGCAAACGGAGCACCAGCATCGCTAATGAGTACTCGTTCCATGCTCTTCCAGAGCCCCTCGGTTCCCATGTTGTCGTAGATTCCGCCGTCCCCGAGGCGCAGTTGCGCACAGATCCGAGCTGCGTTGGTAAATCCCTTGACGTGCGGTCCATCCACCCAACGAGCGGGGTCGGTGCTCAGTAGCAGTGGGGAAAGGAACGGGGGGAACGCAGCGGATGCCGCGAGCGCGGTGCCGAGTGTGCTGCTGACATCAGGACAACGGCCGAGCTTCCAATCGTAAAGACCTTCCCGGCTGAATCGGAAGCTTGAACCGGTCTGAAAGCAGGTTGCAAAGAAGACGAAATCCGGGCCCGTCCCCGCGGCCGGAAGATCAGAAAGCCTTGCGATGTGCCCATCGGCAAGCCGCACTAGATCGCGCTCGTACGCGCGACGAGCCGTTCCGGCTGCTGAAACAAATGGGATCAGCCCGCTGAGAATTGCCTTCCTATCCAAAGTTCTCGAGCAGAATTGCCGAAGCCGCACGGAGACCATTTCTTCGAAATTGGTGGCGCGCCCTGTGCTATCGAAGGCGAGCTCATTCCAGCGCGCCGCCAGAACACCTGCCGTAAGGGAGCCGCCGGAGACACTGGTGATTCGACGCAGCGATTGCAGCCAGCCGAGTTCATTCAAGCGCCACAGGCTTCCGAGTCCAAACAGCGCTGCGCGAAAGCCGCCGCCCGAGAGGGCGAGACCAGTGCCGCTGCGTGGCCCACGCCATTCGCTCCGGGGCCCGCCCGTCGGCATCACGGCCGATAGGTCGGCCGAGGACGGTCCTAAGAATTCGTTCATGGGGATTTCACGTTGCCCGGCAGATCAGGCCTCGAGTTCAGTGCTTCACCTCTCCCACCATGGCGGACCACTCCGTATCGCCCACGATCAGCATCACGGCCGGATCCCCGTCACTGCCCAGATGCATAGTGAGGTGTAGGAGCTGACTCACGTCGTCCGTACTCATGTCCGTCGATACACGGGGAGGGTGAGAATGCCATTCGCCGACGTAGCCGACGATACCAGCTGTGCGACGACCAGCTTCCTCGACCGCTTCGGCCAAACCCTGTGTACCGCGCGTGAATGACAGGGGCGTCCCAACGCTGCCATTGGGTGCTGGCAGTGCATCGACGAGAGCGATCGTCCGGCGATATTGATCGACCGCCCCCAAAATTATGCCGCCCGTCTCCTCGGGCAAGTGCCGCTTGCGAATCGCTCGCGCGACGTCCAGAAGTCCCTCGTCCAGAAGGACCGTCCAATCACCGCGCTGAATACGCGTAGAGGGAGACAGGGGCACCTCGTGCCGCTCGATCGAGAGCATGTCCGGATCTGACTTCCAGATACGTAGGCGTGACTCCGGATCCTGTAATGCCTTGCGCAGAGATCGGGATAAAAGGGCCGCGTGTAGCTGGATCGTTTCCGATGACATCACGAAGCTCACGTCTCGACAGCTACCGCCTACCCAGTACTCGCCCAGGTGATCTCTGAGGTGATCCTTGCCCCAACTCTCCCGAAGCACGGCACGGTAATACTGCGCTTCGATTTGGTCCAGGCGCAGCTTGCGTTGCGCATCTTCCAGCATGAGCACAGATGCGCTCGCGCTCGGCGTCACAAAAACGGAGACGCTTCGCGGGGCACCTTCGTGCCGCGAGAGGTCCCGAGGCAGGTCGAGTGTTGTGGTGGCATCAACCACGAGAGTCGCAGCACCCAAGTGTTGTTGGGTCTCAGGGTCGGAGAGTTCAGTCAGCGCGCGTGGTATCGACCGAAGGACAGCCTTCCGTCCCGCATGGACGAGATTTGCCTGATGCTCCAATACGCTCACCTTCTCATAGCCGATCGCATCGCTGCGGGCTTCATGGCGTATCGGGTTATGGGGGCGAACGTAGTCCGCATCAAAGAGCGTCCAGCGTCCCCACGCTTCTCGTGCCCAGCTGTTTAGGAGCGCGCTCCCCAGTGCGCCTACGCCAGCGAGCACGCCAGCAAAGTCCCCGTTCGTATCACGGGTGCCTGCGATGGCGCGGATCCGATCCACGAAAGGTGGTTCCACCACCTCGACCGGGTCGATAGGTATCGAGCGCCAAAGGTTCGATTGCGGCCCGGGCGAGAGGAGCGTCGGCGTGTACAGGTAGCCGCGGTGCGGATCGCGCGTCAGCCAACCCAACGCCTCGCCCAATTTCCCAATGCCACCCTCAAACACAAAAGCCTGGTAGTCCCGGCGCTCCGCTGGAGCTTCGAGGTCCCGTTTCATCGAAATTCCGACGAGCAGCAGGCCCAGTTCGTTTTCTGTCTTCAATGGGACGGGACGGCCGTTGGTTTTCCCGCGCAGGGCTGCCTCGAGCGCGTCCAGGAACGTACCCCCGCGGCTGCCGAGCTGATCAGCGAGCTCGCCGAGGGTCAGAGGATGACGCTCGTTCACGCCATGGAGCAGATTCTCGAGTTCGACGACGAGATAGCTCATCGGTGTGCCTGCGGGCGGGCCGCCCGCGTCCACGAAATGGCCTAGGAAGCGCTGACGGGTCACCTCGGGGCCCGTCAGTGCGACGATGTCGATCCGCTTGCCTTCCCGCTCCTGGAGGGCGGCGAACTGCGAATCCAGAAATAACTGGTGCTGGAATGGGAAATACAATCGTTCGACCGGCTGGTCTCCGCGGTGGAGCTCGCCGATCGCCGTCTGCGACAACCACCAGAGGACCCGATCCAGGAACCGTCGGGGTGTCCAAGTGATGCGCGCTGCCTCCCAGGGCTCGAAATACAAGCACAGGGCCCGCGGCAGCCCCTCGGGCGTTTGATTGAGGTGCGGCACACGGGGAAAGGATCGGCGAAGCGCCAGCACCGCTGGAGCGGCACCCTCAATGAACCACAGACCGAGGCGCTCCCGGTATCGAATATCCACGGGCGGATAGGTGGGGATGCCGTCGTTTTCACATTCGACCACCACGCCCTCGGCGTACGGACCCATGCGGACCCGTAGCTCCAATACCCGAAAGCGAGGATGAGCGGCGCAGGCGAGTACGGTGCCGCGCGCGGCTGGCAGCTTGAGATCGGCCTCGAGTACCGGCGTGCCAGGGAGCCCGAAGTACTCTTCTGCTGCTTCGTCCATCAGCCGGCGCGCGGCGGGATCGTTGTCACCAGAGTGGCCGCCCCCGAGCGTGGATTGCCGAGGGGCTGCAAGCCCAGCGCCGTGATCTCGAAGATGATCGGCTCGGGGGTCGCACGATTCGGCTCCTCCAGGGTGACCATGACGCGCCGCCCTCGGTTAATCCCCAGATAGCTGCTGTAGCAGCGCTTCGCCTGAATGTGCGGCGGCAAGGCCTGCTCCTCGGCCACCTTCCCCTCATCAAGCGGGTTACATGAGGCAACGACGTAGCAGCCGGTTTGTCCCCTCTTCAGGAGCTTGGCGACACCCTCCGTCGGAGTGGTCTCCCGAGTTCCCTTCTCGCTCGAGAGCGCCTTATAGCTGCAGTGATGCGGTGCCTTGTACAGGTGCCAGTTCAGGCGATCCTCGTTCCCGTGAGCCTCGCTGATCGCCACGATATCCTCGAGGACGGTGTAGTCGGCATCCCCGATCGCAAAATACTGAATGCGCCGGCCAGAGACTTCAAAACGGACATTGAAGACCAGCCCCGACTCGTTGCGCAGCTGATCACCGCCGTCGCAATGCTTGACGAAGGGGGAATGGCAGAAGAACTCCACGCCGTCGGCAGAGAGCGCGAAGTCCGGCGCGCACTGACCGGCATCCGTGATGAGGTGCTGCCGCGCCTCCAGCGTCCCGCCGGCGCTCTTCAGCCAAGCTTCCAGTTCGCGAGGACGGGAAAATACCCGCACGCCGGCATTGTTCTTCAGCCGGTAGCGGGCTTCCTTCCGCCAGAGCTCGCACTCATCGCATTCGGTTGCGTCGGCTCCCTTGTCCAAGATCATTGCGGCCGGCACCCAGAGTGTCTTGATCTTGGCTCGGTGCCGGCCCTGATGCTTGGCGGAATGCTCGAAGTAGAAGAAGTCGGTGCTGCCGCCCACGTGATCCTCATCCCCATGGGTGAAGGCGACCACGTCAAAGTCGTTCCGCTGCGCCTCATCGAGCTCCTCGCGCAGTCGTTTGCTCAAATCGATGATGGGGGTCGTGGCATCCTCCCCCTGGATCTGATGCCGGTAGTCCATCAGGATCCAGCGTCCGTTCTGAAGCTTGATCAGGCTCGAATCGCCATTCCCGACTGGATAGAACGTCAACGTCGTCGACATGAGACCCTCCCAGGCGATCCCGGCTTCCCCGGGTCTGCCGCTACCACCAGGCACAACTGCTCTACCGGCAGTGCTTTACTCCGCCGGTGAAGGCCGATAGGATGTGGTCCCCATGGACGACATCCAGCAGAGACAGCTTCGAGGCATTTTAGCGATGGAATAGCCAAAATTTCACCTAGCCGTTGTCTACGTAGACAACATATACAGTACCGCGCTCCGCTCGTCAACTGGACGGCTATCCGGATGAATTTTGGATCCGCACTCCGATATTTTCGCGAAGAACGCTCCCTCTCCCTGCGGGAGTTATCGGCTCTTAGCGACGTCGACCACGCTTACATCCACCGCCTAGAGTCCGGCGACAAATCGGCTCCATCGCCCGAAGTACTCGATAAACTGGCTCGTGGATTGAAGCTCACTGCGCACAAGCGACGGATGCTGGAGCTCCTCACGACGACAGCAAGCATAGACAATTACCTTTTCGAACTTGCTCTCGAAGTACCCGAACGCTACGAGTTGGTCAAAGTGGCGGCCACTATGAGCTTTCGAGGGGCGCGACCGGCTTCGAAGGCCGACTGGGCCGAAAAGCTCGACCAGATCGCGGACTTGCTGGGCCATGCTTGAGGGCGAGGCCTACGCGATCACGCGCGCCTGGGACTTCCAGCGGGAAGCTGGCATTGGCGACATACCTGTTCCGCTAGAAAAATACCTCGCCGTTGCGAATGCTGAGCTGCGCGTCCGCAACGACTTGAAGGATACGGAGGCTGGGCAAACCTTCGCCTTCGGCGATCGTCATATCATCGTGGTGAACGGACGACACACGCCTGAGCGGCAACGCTTTACGGTGCTGCACGAGCTGGGGCACATCCGACTTGGGATGCCCTCCAAGCATGGCGACACGATCTCGGTCGATCAGCTTTTGCGCTACAAGGGGCGTCCTCGGGAAGAGATATTATGCGACGTATTCGCCAGCGAGTGCCTATTGCCCAGACAGTTCTTTCTGCCTGATGTGCGCAAGCTCCCGTGCACATTTCGATCGATAGAAGAGCTTGCAGAACGATACTGCGCTTCCCTTGCATCAACGGGCTCGCGCTTCGCTGCCTACAATGAAGAGCCGTGCGCCTGGATTCTTGCGGACGAAAAGCGTGTGCGATACGTCACATGCTCTCCTGGTCTTCGCGAGGCAGGATTCTTCCTCAAGGCTGGAATCGAGGTTCCGGCACTGAGCACTCTCGGTCGTATCATTTCAGGCGTGGCTGGTGTCAGCTCTGGTACACCCGATTTCGTGCCGTCTCACGTCTGGATCAACAACGACTGCGGCGGCATTGAAGAATTCACCGAGACTGCGGTGCTATCCAGCACGTATTCGCAGGGGCTCGCTCTCCTCTGTGCGGAGGACCTCCCGAAAAATGATCAACGCCTCGATAGGTCCCGAGAAGAGGATGATCTGTTGCCGGAACTGGATGGAGTGTTGAAGTTTCCGGGGCGCAGACGGCGCAAGTAGCCGCGACAATCTGCCCCTCTGTGCAATCCGGCCTATACACAGCGCCCGTGGGCAGCATTCGACGGCGGTGTGCCAGGCTGGGAGCTGGTCCCGTAACCACTGCCGCGTTGACGAAGGGCGGCTTCAGCGCCGATACCTGACGTTGAACCCCTGGCGGGCTACCGGCAGAAGAGGGTCGACACCTCCGATTGTCCGAACGTCTGCCCTGCCTTCCCGCTGGCGACGCGCTTTGAGGCTTCGGCGGCAGCCTAATGCAGACTTGTGATTTAAACACCCATTGGGGACGTCTGGCGGCTCCGAAAATGCTCAGCCTTGCCCCGAGAGGCGTCGGGAAATCCCGCCGTGCCGCTTGGTATGGCGCTTCCAGTTAGGGATATTGGTGGTTCTCTAGATACCCGCTGAGGACGCGGAATTTCGCCGCTTTCCCGCGCTGATTCTTGAGGCGGAACGACCTAATGTCGAGAATCGACGCGCGAACTACCTTTTGTCACGACGAACGACTCATTTGCGATTCTCCACAGCACCCACAATTTTCAGGCCTGCTGGGGGCGGCCCACACGCGGATGGTCTCGCTTTTCGCCTTGTGTGTCAGGAGACTCGGATCAAGCTCGGGGCTCTCCCCATCGCGGTCGTTCCGAGGGCCGAGATGCGCACGGTCGGCTCCTCTGCTTTCTTCTGCCGGAACGAGATCCGCCACGACAGCACACTGGCAAATCGCGAAACTCCCGAAAACTTGCAGATACTCGATTGCGCTAGCCCCGAGCGCGAAATGTGAGGCGCCAATGCTCACCGGGGGGAGTAGCGCCGTGCAAGACTTTATTGTTCTACTAGCATCGGCGGAAAGACTATTTGTTCAAAGTGGGGGTAAAACCCGTCGAAGTCCCCATTCAAGGCCGGTCACCATGTAGACCAAGCTTAGACTTCGGGGCAGAAACGCACGTCGGCCACGGCAAGTGCCCCTTTTATCCCTTGTTTTCGGGATCAAGGAAAGACTATTTGTCTTTTCGGCTCGTGGAAAGACTATTTGTCCCAAACAAGACTTTAATGTTCGTATCTACCGTGCTCCCTACTCCACCGTGACGCTCTTGGCGAGGTTTCGCGGCTGATCCACGTCCGTGCCCTTCAGTACGGCGACGTGATAGGCGAGCAGCTGCAGCGGCACGCTGTAGACCGCCGGAGCCTGAAACCAGGTGACATGCTTCGGCATTTCGATGACGGTCACACCGTCGCTCGGCTGGATGCCGGCCTCCGGGTCGGCAAACACGATCAGCTCGCCGCCGCGGGCGCGGACCTCCATGAGGTTGGACTTCAGCTTTTCCAGCAGGTCGTTGTTGGGCGCCACGGCGATCACCGGCATGTCGGCGTCCACCAGCGCCAGCGGCCCGTGCTTGAGCTCGCCGGCGGGATAGCTCTCGGCGTGGATGTAGGAGATCTCCTTGAGCTTCAGCGCCCCTTCCATGGCGATCGGATACAGCGCCCCACGACCGAGAAACAGCGCATGGCGCTTGTCGGCGAAGCGCTCGGCGAGCCTGTGGATGGCCGGATCGAGGCTGAGCGCCCTCTCGATCAGCGCGGGCAGCTCCACCAGGCGGGTCACCAGGCCATGCTCCCGCTCGGCATCCGCGCCGTGGTGGCGCGCCAGCCCGATGGTCAGCATCGAGAGGGCGGCGAGCTGCGTGGTGAATGCCTTGGTGGACGCCACGCCGATCTCCGGGCCGGCGCGGGTCAGCATCACGAGCTCCGATTCGCGCACCAGAGAGCTTTCCGGCACGTTGCACACGGCGAGCGTCGACAGATAGCCCGATTGCCTGGCGAGACGCAGCGCCGCCAGCGTGTCGGCGGTCTCGCCCGACTGGGAGATGGTGACGAACAGCGAGTTGGGCGGCACCAGGGGATTGCGGTAGCGGTATTCGCTGGCGATGTCGACCGCGCAGGGAATGCGGCAGATCTGCTCGATGAAGTAACGGGCGACGCAGGCCGCGTGATAGCTGGTCCCGCAGGCGACGATCTGCACGGCCGCTGCTCGCTTGAACACGACGGCGGCGGCCGGGCCGAACGCAGCCTCGAGGAGCCTGCCGTTGGCCACGCGCTCGGCGAGCGTGTCGGCGACCGCGCGTGGCTGCTCGTGGATCTCCTTCAACATGAAGTGGCGGAACGGCCCCTTTTCGGCGGCATCGGCGCTGAGCTCGCTCTCGCGCACCGGCCGTGTGGCGAGGTTGCCGTCCCGGTCGATGACGCGCACCGCCTTGCGGCGGATCTCCGCGACATCACCCTCTTCGAGAAACTGGAACCGGCGCGTCACGGGCAGCAGTGCCGCGACGTCCGAGGCGACGAAGTTCTCCTCCACGCCGAGGCCGATCACCACGGGACATCCCTCGCGGGCCACCACCAGCCGTTCGGGGTCCTGCTCACTCACCACCGCGAGCGCGTACGCGCCCTCGAGCTCGGCCACGGTGGCGCGCACGGCCTTGAACAGGTCCGCGAGTGTCTCGAGGTGGAAGTGGATCCGGTGGGCGATGACTTCGGTGTCGGTTTCCGATGAGAAGCGATAGCCGCGGCGCTTCAGATCCTCGCGAAGCTCCTCGTGATTCTCGATGATGCCGTTGTGCACGATCGCGAGGCCGCCGAGGGAGGTGTGGGGGTGGGCATTGCGCTCGCTCGGAACCCCGTGGGTGGCCCAGCGCGTATGGGCGATGCCGATGCTGCCGCCGGCCGGCGTGCTCTCGAGCACTTCCTCGAGCATCCTGACCTTGCCGACGGTGCGCAGCCGCACGAGCTTGCCGGACTCGACCACGGCGATCCCCGCCGAATCGTAGCCACGGTACTCGAGCCGCCGCAGACCTTCCATCAGAATGGGGACGATGTTCCGTTCGGCGATCGCTCCGACGATTCCGCACATGCTGGCGAAGTCCTTACCTGACCGGCTGAAAGGCCGCAGTGTGCCTGAATCCCGTGTGGATGGTGAACCGCTGGGCCGGGATGTGAGGCGGCTCACCCGATGCGGGGCGCCCGTCACAGCCCCGGAGCACGGCGGACAGTGCGGATGGACCGCGCAGCCGGCGGCGCACTAGGCTGCGGCCATGGACAGGTTGCACCGGAGCGAGTCGGGCGCCGAGGGCGCACGGCGCATCGCCCGGGCGCAGATCGCCGAGGCGCGGCGTGCGCTCTCGCGCCGGCCCCTGTCCGATGACGCCGTGCATTCCGCCCGCAAGAGCCTGAAGAAGGCCCGCGCAATGTTTCGCCTGCTGCGCCCGTCGATCGGCGGCAGGGTCTATCACCGCGAGAACGCCGCGCTCCGGAAGGCTGCCGGTGCGTTCGGCGGGATCCGTGACGCCCGGGTACTCCTGGAGACTCTTGAGGCTCTGGCTCGCCGTATGCCGGACGCGACGCCGACGGTGCGCGAGCTTCAACGTCTGCTTCGCCGGGAGCAGGCGCTGATCCGCAGCCGGCTCCGGCCAGGATCCGGGCGGACCGCGGACCCGATCCGGATCCTGCGCGCATCGCGGCGCCGTACCGGGCACTGGCGCTTCGACCACGGGGGGTGGTCCGTTCTGGGGACCGGACTGCGGCGCATGTACGGGCAGGCCCGCCGGGGGTTCGCCCGCGCGCGAGCGCATCCCTCCGCGGCGAATCTTCACGAGTGGCGCAAGCAGACCAAGTACCTCTGCCACCAGCTGCAGGTGCTCGAGCCGCTGGGCACGGCCGTCGCGCGACGGGCCGGCCTCGCACACCATCTGGCCGACGTCCTTGGAGAACATCACGATCTGTGGATGCTGCGCGCCAGGGTCAGCTCAACGGTACAGGCGGGCGCCGGCCGGCGGGCACTGCTCGATCGGATCGATCGCCGCTCGGTGCGGCTCGGCGCGCAGGCGTTCGCTCTCGGACAGCGGTTGTATGCCGACACCGGTCCAGCCTTCGAGGCGCGCCTGCACGCGCTGTGGCGGGCATGGCGACACCCGCCGCGCATTCGCGCCGCGGCCCGGACCCGTGGGGCGAGTCCCCGCGCGGCACGGATCGCCGCGGCCCCACGAGCGGCCGGAGCCGGCCCCCGGGAGCGCCGATCACGGGGTTCCTGATCCGCTCTTGGTTCGTTTCGCCGGCCGCTGCCAGCCCTCGACGGTGACCTGGCGCGCCCGCGCAATGGTCAGTCTGCCGGCCGGCACGGCCCCGCTGACCGTCGAGCCGGCGGCGATCGTCGCGCCGCGGCCCACGGTGATCGGCGCCACCAGCACGCTGTTGGAGCCCGTATGCGCCTCGTCCTCGATGACGGTACGATGTTTGTTCGCGCCGTCGTAATTGGCGACGATGGTGCCGGCGCCGACGTTGACCCGCGCACCGACCTCGGCATCGCCCACGTACGACAGGTGGTTCGCCTTGGATTCCGCGCCGAGCGAGGAATTTTTCACCTCGACGAAATTGCCGACATGCACCCCGTCGGCGAGCCGGGTGGTCGGCCGCGTACGCGCGAATGGACCGATCCGGGCGCAGGCGCCGATCGAAGCGCCCTCGAGCACGCAGAACGGGAGGATTTCCGTGTCATCGCCGATTTCGCAGTCACGGATGACACAACCGGAACCGATGCGCACCCGGTTCCCGAGCTTTACGTCGCCTTCCAGTACGACATTGGCATCGATGAACACATCGGCGCCATGCGCCACACGGCCGCGCACATCGAACCGTGCCGGGTCCGCGAGAGTCACCCCGCCCAGCAGCAGATCACGCGCGGCGTTGCGCCGGCACACCGCCTCCAGCGTGGCGAGCTGAACCTTGTCGTTGACTCCCAGGGCCTCGATCGGATCGGCGAGCATCAGCGGATTGACGGCGACGCCCTGCCCGACGGCCATGCCGATGACGTCGGTGAGATAGTACTCGCCCTGGGCGTTGTCCTTGCCGAGACCCGCCAGCCAGTGTTTCAACAGCCGGGCCGGAGCCGCCAGCACCCCGGTGTTGCACTCACGGAGGGCCAGCTCATCGGCCGCGGCGTCCTTCTGCTCCACGATGCGCGCAACGCGACCGGCCGCGTCACGGACGATCCTGCCGTAGCCGGCGGCGCTCTCCGGCATCATGGTCAGCAGCGCGAGCCGCTGCGGACCGGCGAGGGCGATCAGACGCGAGAGCGTGGGGGCGCCCAGCAGGGGCACATCGCCGTACAGAACCAGCACCAGGTGGTCATCCGGGACGTGCGGCATGGCCTGCATGACGGCATGGCCGGTCCCCAGGCGCTCGGCCTGCTCGACCCAGGCGACCGGCGCCGCGGCGAGCGCCTGCCGCACCCGCTCCCCGCCGTGTCCGTACACGACCTGTATCGCCTCGGGCGAGAGCTCACGTGCCGTGTCGATGACGTGCGACAGCAGGGCCCGCCCGGCGAGCGGCTGCAGCACCTTGGGCAGGGAGGATTTCATCCGCTTGCCCTCGCCGGCCGCGAGGATCACGACGGACAGAGGCAGCGGGACAGCGTGCGATCGGGTCATGCCGCCATCATGACCGATGCCGGCCGGCTCGACTAGCTGTGCACCTTGCGCAGGCGCGCGATGATTTTCAGCTGCGCCGCGGCCCGCGCCAGTTCCGCCAGCGCCTCGGCCTGGGTGATGTGGCCGCTGCGGTCCCTCAGGGCCTCCTCGGCGCGCTGTTTGGCGGCGAGCGCCGCGGCTTCGTCGATGTCCTTGGCGCGCATCGCCGTGTCGGCGAGCACCGTCACCTTGTTGGGCTGCACCTCGATGGCTCCGCCGCCGACGAAGAAGAACTGCTCGGCCCCGTCCGGCATGCGGACCCGCACTTCGCCCGGTTTCAGCATCGAAAGGAGCGGCGCGTGCCGCGGAGCGACGCCGATGTCACCCTGAGAGGCCGGCGCGATCACCAATGTCGCGGCGCCGGAGAAGATCTCGCCCTCGGCGCTGACGATGTCGACCTGGATGGTGTGCGGCTCGGCCATGGGGCGGACTCCTTCATGCGCTGCGCGCAGGGTTCAACGGGGTTCGCGAGGCGCCGACCCCGAAAGCGTAGCGGCGCGCGCACGCGCCGCACAGACCGGTGTGACTTGCCGGAGGCACGACCGCGGCCTACTGCAGTGTCTTCGCTTTGGCGACCGCCTCGTCGATGCCGCCGACCATGTAGAAGGCCTGCTCGGGCAACTGGTCGTATTCGCCGCTGATGATGCCCTTGAAACCGCGAATGGTCTCGGCGAGCGGCACGATCTTGCCGTCCTGGCCGGTGAACACCTTGGCGACGTTGAACGGCTGCGACAGGAAGCGCTGCACCTTGCGGGCGCGGTACACGGTCAGCTTGTCATCCTCCGACAGCTCGTCCATGCCGAGGATGGCGATGATGTCCTGCAGCTCCTTGTAGCGCTGCAGCACCGCCTGCACGCCGCGCGCGGTGTTGTAATGCTCCTCGCCGACCACCAGCGGGTCGAGCTGGCGGCTGGTGGAGTCGAGCGGGTCGACCGCCGGATAGATGCCGAGGGCGGCGATCTGGCGCGACAGCACCACGGTCGCATCGAGGTGCGCGAACGTCGTGGCCGGGGAGGGGTCGGTGAGATCGTCCGCGGGCACGTACACCGCCTGGATGGAGGTGATCGAGCCGGTCTTCGTGGAGGTGATCCGCTCCTGCAGCACACCCATTTCCTCGGCGAGCGTCGGCTGGTAGCCCACCGCCGACGGCATGCGCCCGAGCAGCGCCGATACCTCGGTGCCGGCCAGGGTGTAGCGATAGATGTTATCGATGAACAGCAGCACGTCGCGGCCCTTGCCGCCGTCCTCGCGCACGCCGTCGCGGAAGTGCTCGGCCATGGTGAGACCGGTGAGCGCCACGCGCAGCCGGTTGCCCGGCGGCTCGTTCATCTGGCCGTAGACCATGGCCACCTTGGAGTTGGACAGTTCCTTCGGGTCGATGACCCCGGACTCGATCATCTCGTGGTAGAAATCGTTGCCCTCGCGGGTGCGCTCGCCGACGCCCGCGAACACCGACAGGCCGCTGTACTGCTTGGCGATGTTGTTGATGAGCTCCAGCATGTTGACGGTCTTGCCGACGCCTGCGCCGCCGAACAGGCCCACCTTGCCGCCCTTGGCGAACGGCACCAGCAGGTCGATGACTTTGATGCCCGTGACCAGCAGTTCCTGGCCCCCGGCCTGCTCCTCGAAGGACGGCGGCGCGCGG
>JAKAFQ010000458.1 GCA_021817875.1 Pseudomonadota bacterium | reverse complement strand
TCCTCGGCCCGATCCGTCCGGCTGTTGGCTCGCCGAGTCAGTTCCATACGTTCCGCGTTCGTCAGGGTGATGGCGTCTGTCATGGACGCCATTATAGTCTACAAATGGATGTTACAGTCCACTAGGTAACCCCGTGAGGCCGCACGGCCGCAGACAGCAGGACGCGAATCGCAGGGCCCCGATGGGGTAAACGCCCAAATATCGCGCGTCACTCGCGCCACGCTCAGGGCAACGCATTGATATACTTTTGTGTATAATGGCGCTGGATTACTCATCGGGTGCGGAAGCGGATTTCGCAAAACTTGACTTGGCCGATCCCGAGGCACACGACATTGTTCTCGTGTTTCTTGAGGAAGCGGATGCGGACCCTAAGTTGATCAACCGATTCACTACTCATGGCGACGGAGCGCTCGGCGAATGGCGGTTCAACATCAAGCGATGGGAGGCGACGCGCGGCGAGGCGAATCTCTACCGGATACGCGTGCTCGACTCTCCGGCCACGGACTACCGCGTCGTCTATGGATACGACTGGCGTCAGCGACGCGTGTGCGTGCTTGCGGTCGTGCATAAGGAGCTCTTTGACTATGAACCCTCTTCGGAGCTCGGCGACCGAATCCTCAAAGACTGGCGCGAATACACCGGCGGCCGAAAAACCTGAGACGTCCGGCGGCGCGGTGATCACGCGCGAATTCACAGTACCCGCCACGCGCCCACTTCACAGCGGGAAACCGGCGCCCGAGTACATGACGGAAGTCGAAAGGCGGCCGGGCATGCCTGAGCGTCTAGCGCGGGCGCGGCGCACGGTCGGTAAGGTAATTGACCCGGAGCGCGCCACATTTCGCGCGTTGCGCATGGCCGCCGGCCTGTCGCAAGCTAAGCTCGCGGAGCGTGCCGGTAACGGAACGACGCAGTCCTACATTGCGCGAGTTGAAATCGGGTCGCTGGATCCGACCACCGGCCTGATCGAGCGACTTGCGTCGGCACTTGACGTCGATCCCGCGCGGCTGTTTTCGGCCATTCTGAGGCAGCGGAAAGAGGCTGACGAGGACCGGCGGTGAGTTCGGATCGCTTCGTGACCGTTCAATTCTGCGATGACATCCGCCGTGAGCTCGGCAACAAAGTTTCGCTGATGGGTTGCTACCTAGGGGATCTGCTCGTTCCAAGTTTCCCATCCGTAATGCCACAACTCTGCGCCCAGGCGAAGGTCTATACGCCGTTGAATCGACCGTTTGAACGGCTCACTCTGCGCGTTCTTCGACAAAGCGACACTATTGCCGAGATGGCAATCCCATCCGAGCTGCTCGTCGTACAAAAGGGTGAGGTATTGGCGGCCGCGCGATGGGCTGTAGCTATCGGAAATTTTGTCTTGGCCCCGTTTCCGCTTGAAGGACCCGCGACACTTTGCGTCGAGGCCGAGACCGAAGACGGTGCCATCCGGTCTGGGATACTCCGGATCGGTACGCTACCAGCCGAGGCGCAACAGCGCGCGCTTTCCGGACCGTAGGCGCACGATATCAGCGAACCGCGAGCGACGAGGCCCAGGCCGAGTAGGCGGTCGCCGCTTCGCCTTGCGCGGCGATGAGCTGCGCCTGAAAGGAGTGGATCGCGGCTACAAAGACCGGGATCTCGCCACCCGGGATGTCGCCGATTACATCGAGGCGTTCTACAATCGAACACGCCGGCACAGTCATCTAGGTGGCGTCAGCCCGCTGACTTTTGAATCGACAAACCAGCGGAGCAGAAAGAGTCTCCACTAAATCCCGGGAACTCCAGTCTGGAAGCGGCTCCACTTTCAATGGGACCGCAGCCGCTCCTTGAAGCGCCAGAACGTGAAACCATAGCGATTTGCCCGCGGGTCCTGGATTGGACTCGCCACGATCACATCGCCGTTCCTCAATAACGACACCGGTAGATACTCGCCGGCCGTACTTCGCACGAACGGGACGGAGGATGGAAGTTCGCTGGGCGCCCAGCTATCGATTGCCAGCGGAGCAGACAAGGCGAAGCGCAGATCACTGCCCTTCCGGCCCGGCCAGATCTCGCAGGCATGCCATCGCAGTTCATCGCCGGCCCCCGAGAACCAGGTCGCCGCCAGCTGCCCTTCTCTCCCGGCTGCCAAGTAAGGGAAATACGACAAGGTGTCTCCCGAGGTCTTTACCAGCCTCTGTGACTTCCACGACGCCCCCTGATCCGAGCTGCCCGCCAACCAAACTCCGGACGCCTCCGTCCAGAGCAGCCACAGGTTGCCATCTCGGTCCCAGGCGACTGGTTCGACCCATCGGGGAATCGTACCCTCTGCCGGTGTCCAATTGCGCTGGCCAGGCACTTTGCGCTTGAGCCAGGTCGCGCCACCGTCGGTGCTGACGGCGACAAAATCCGCGTTGGCCGCGTATTTGGCGCCGCCTGCGGACAGCGGGATCACCCGCACCGCGAGTTCGCCCTTCGGACCGGCAGCGAGATCGCTCGAGCCTCCTTTGGAACTGATACGGTTGGGTGTGCTCCACGTTGCGCCGTGGTCGTGGCTCACGGAGTGATACACGCCACCACCGTCACTCCAGACGACGTGTGCCGCTCCATCCGGCGTCACCGCGACCCATGGACGGTCGTCGAATCGCTCCCGGGAAAGCGTCGTCCAGCGCCAGGTTCGTCCCTCGTTTTCACTGACGCCGACGCTCACGCGGGTGCCCTCGGCGATCTTGGGGTCGTAAGTCAGGGCGACGAAATAGAGAGCGCCGTGAGGACCTGCAGCGAGATCGACATCGGAATTGCCCCGGGCGCCGTCCGACTCGGTTCCGACGTCAACTGTGGTCCATGTGGCGCCGTGATCGGAACTCTTCCACAACTCGGGAACCGCTTGTTCTCTTCCCGTGTTCTTCGTGTAGATTCCGCCAGCATACCCCGCCAAAAAAAGAGTGCCGCTCGGCAGCTCGACGAGCATCGGCTCCCTCGCAGGAAGACCGAGATGTTCAACGCGCATCTCCACGTGAAGGGGCACATCCGAGGCACCATTTGACGCACGGCTGAATGAACCAAAGGAATAGCCGCAAGCGAGGGCCAGAAGAGGGAGAGCCATGGCTCTGCGCGTCATCAAACGGCATTTATCAAGTGAACTCGTTCGCTGTCAATACGCGCCACTGTCTCCAGGCGGATGCGAAAGACGATATGACCTCTACATCCGGCGCGCAGGCGCGCGTCACTGCGCCACCGTTCTTCAACTCGCACGATGCCGACGGCGTGCTCCATCGAACGGCCGCTTCAGTGAGGTCGATCTGAGCCCTTGGCCGACCG
Source organism: Pseudomonadota bacterium (assembly GCA_021817875.1). The sequence goes on along the minus strand of JAKAFQ010000458.1, from coordinate 781 downwards.
CTCTTGGCCGACAGGGTGAGGAGCCGCAGTCGAACCCCGTGACCCCCAGGGTCGCGGAGGCGGGCTGCGGATGGAGGCGGACGTGCCGTTCAGCCACCCCGGAGGCGCGTTCGAACGCTGTCCCAGGGGATGGTTTGGACCGCGCCCGAGTCCAGCTCTGCGGCACGGCGCTCCACTGAGCCGGTGCGCGTAGGCCCGCATGGTCATGCGTAGATCGGCATGGCCGAGCAGCTCCTGGATCACCATTCAATCGGGCATCCGATTCGCGCGGTCCCGCTCCAGCCGCGCAATCGCGCCTCATCCCGCCTCCCCCTCGCGGATCAGCTGCGCGATCAACGCCTGCTGAGCCACGGTCACGTGATGGTCGCGGTGGCGCACCAGCGCGTACTCCCGCCGCGGCAGGTCGATCGGGATCTCGGCGAGCTTGCCGGCGGCGATCGCCGAGGCGACCACGTGGCGCGAGATGATCGTCGCGCCCGCGCCGGCCTCGACCGCTTCGCGCACCGCCTCGTTGCCCGGCAGCACGAGGAAGACATTGAGGTCGTCGAGCGAGAGCCCCTCGCGCGCGAGCAGATCCTCGAAGCCCTGCCGGGTGCCCGACCCCGGCTCGCGAATGACCCATCGCAGCCGCGCGATGTCGACCTTGCCCGATCGCCGAGCCGGCCGCGCGCGTTGATCCGCGGCGACGACCAGCACCATCTGATCGTGCCCGAGAGGCGTGCGGATCAGCGCCGGGTGCTTCGTCGGTCCCTCGACCAGACCGATGCTCACCTCGCCCGCG
>JAKAFQ010000457.1 GCA_021817875.1 Pseudomonadota bacterium | reverse complement strand
GGACTACCGGGAGGTGGTCCATGCGCCCCTGTACCTCTCCGGCGCCGCGCGATTCGGGCCCGACGTTATGGCGTCAGTTCCCGCCTGCCGTCCATCAACGCAGACCGATTGCGCCTGGCGTCGCCAACCGGCCTAAACCGCAAACCGCGGCAAATACCCGCGGTTTTACGCAGCCATCAACAGCATCCGACGCCGACGCAACCCCGCGCTTTGCAGGGGCCGCTCGGTGAGTTGGACACGAGGGCGAGCAGGGTCTACAGTTGCGTTCGGTATTACCAAGTACTAAAATCTCGCTATGGCGACATCCCTCAAACTCGACGACACACTCAAGAGCCGTGTTCATCACCTCGCCAATCGACGCCGCCGCTCGCCGCACTGGATCATGCTCGAAGCCATCCAGCAGTACGTCGATCGGGAAGATGCCCGCGAGCGCTTCCAACAGGAAGCCCTAGCCTCCTGGGAGGCCTACCAGGAAACCGGCCGGCACCTGACGGGCCAGGAAGTGCGCGCTTGGTTGGGCACCTGGGGCACCGAGGATGAGAAAGCGGCGCCCGAGTGCCACGAGTAATCATCACCGAAGGCGCGGTGCTGGGCTTGGAGCGCTGCAGACGTTTTCTGGCCTCCAAGGCGCCCGACGCGGCCCGGCGGGCCGCCAAAGCGATCGAGCACCAGTTCTCATTGCTGGAAACCGCTCCCGACATCGGCCGTCCTTCGCCTGACACGCCCGAACTGCGCGAGCTGGTGATCGCCTTCGGGAACTCGGGCTACGTCGCAAAGTACCGCCACGAACTGGCCGACGACGCGGTGTACATCCTGGCCTTCCGGCACCAGAAAGAGGCCGGCTACTGATCACGATCGACGGCAACGGCCGCATCACCGCGGAAGGGAATTCCGCCGCGCGCGCCGCCTCGCTGCGCGCGATCGTCGAGAAAAAACTGCCCAGCGCGCAAACGCGAGCATCGGATGTGCGTTCCCTGCAGGAAATGATGGCGCAAGCCGACACGCCCGCCGGACGCGCCCGCGCCCGACAGCGCGAAGCGGAATCCGCGCAACTCCACGCCCAGCCCGAAGTGCAGGCGATGTTGCATGCCTCCATGCGCCGCCACTATGAAGCGTGGCTCGACGAGGAAATTCCCTTGCTCGGCAATCGCACGCCGCGCCAGGCCGTGCAGGATGCCGACGGACGGGAATCCGTCGAGGCACTGCTGCGCCAGATCGAACGCGACGCCCAGGACCAGCAGTTGCCGGTGGACCCGCAACTGCTGGAGGATCTGCGGAAGGAACTGGGGCTCGCGCCCTGACAAGAAGACTGGAACGCAATCGAGTCCAACTCCGTTCGGGCCGCGACAAGCGGGCAAGACTGCCAGTAGCGAAAATCCTGAACCCGCAATACGATCCGGCATTGGCGGCGCGTCCGCTCCTCGCAAAAGGTAGCCGAATGGCGACGGAAACACTCCCGGTGTACCGCTCTGTCCGCGTTGAACCGTTCCATCCCAAGGTCGCAACCGCGACGGATGTTGCACGACTGGAGGGCAGGATCCATTCCCTCGAGTCGCAGATCCGTAGGATGGAATTTCGTCGGCAGATCGAATCGTTCGAGTCGCGCTTGACGTTCAACTTCGGCATCATGCTGGCGATCTTCGTCATCGCCTGTTATTGGATTTCCCAATCGCGATAGCCGTCATCCATGCGCGTAACCAAATCCCAAATCGATGCAATCCGCGGCATCGTGGCCGCGCTTGCGGGCGACGACGCCACCGTACGCCTGTTCGGTTCGCGGCTCGATGACCACGTCAAGGGCGGCGATGTCGATCTGCTGGTGGAAATTCCCCGCCCCGTGGAAGATTCCGCCCCCTTGGCTGCCGGTATCGCAGGACGGGTGAGTCGTGCGATGGATGGGCGCAAAGTGGATGTCGTCATCGCCGCACCGAACCTGCTGGAACTTCCGATTCACAAGGTGGCGCGCGAGCAAGGGGTGCGCCTGTGATTGCGGATCGCGCAGCAACCGACCGACTCTCCCGTCTGTCTCAAATCGTCGAACGGGAGTTGACGCACCTGCTGGCAACCGACCGGCGGCTGTTTGCACAGCCGTTCACGGCGGAACGCGCCGCGCGCTTGGCCGACGACATCGACCTATCGGAGCGAGTCGAAGCCTTTGTATCGAGATTTGGGCGCCTGCAGGATGCGATCGGCGACAAACTTCTCCCGGCATTCCTCGCCGCCCACGGCGAACGCCCCGCAACCTTCGTGGAAAACCTCGATCGGGCCGAACGTCTGGGACTCGTCGCGGACGCCCAGGCATGGATCGATGCACGCCGCCTGCGCAATCAAATGGTGCATGAGTACGTGGAGGACCCGGTCGTGCTGGCTTCCGCCCTTCAAGCCGGCCATGACTTCGTCCCCATGCTGGCCGCCGCGACGCACCGGCTTTCCACGAAAGCGTCCCAATAGAGGGATTTTTCGCCATCGCATGGCGCAATTCGCGCCATGTGTTCTTGGATCCAGTCTTTTCCAATTCAGGTATGAGCCTGGAGAGGCCGGAACTGGGTAGGGCGAAGCGCGTCGATCTGTTGCGAAGGACGGGAGTGTAGTCGGCTGCTGCCGAGTCGTTTTTTTCCGTTTCTTTTTTCTGTCCGCCGGGGGGCGCGGGGGGCGGCAGGCCCCCCGCATCTCCGGTGGGTTCAGGCCGCATGAGTACTGACCCCCTTGAACAATGCTTGGCGTGCCTGGGCGAGTTCCTGGGCGGCCTCGAAGTCGCTGAGCGCCCGAGCGAGATTTTGCAGTTCTTCCAACGAGATTTCGGGGCGCAAGAACTTCTCGGCATCGGGCAGGCTGGCGAGCTTTTCGAGCGGCGTCATCACGTCGCTGTGGCGGTAGATGCGCTTGATGCGCCCTGGCTTCTTCGGATCGGCAACCGCCGTGGCGAACAGGCATGGCCGGTGGAAGTTCAGGAACGGGTTGAGGTACTCGGTGCAGAAGACGTTGAACTTGGCGGCATAGCGCTGCGGGATATGTCCGTAGCCGAAGGCCTTGCGCACTACCGCGCCGTTTTTGGTCTCGGCCAGCCCATTGTCGTTGCTGTGACGCGGGCGCGAGCGGGTGAACTCGATGCGCAGTTTCTCGAGCATCTTGGCCACGCGGTGATTGACGTACTCGCTGCCGTTGTCGGCGTGGAATCCCTGAATCGCGAATGGGAACTGCGCGAGCATCTGCTCGATCACCGGCAGCAGATGGCGCTCGGAGATCGTCTGTACGCTGGCCACCACCTGCCACTGCGTGACGCAGTCGACGGCATTGATGTGGTACAGCCCCTTGACGCCGTCCTGGTCGCCTTGGTGCACGCTGTCGATGCGGATAAAGCCCGGGCGGCCTTCCGGCGCCGGGGCCTTACGCACCCCGATGGTCACGGCGGAGGTCGGCCTGGTCTTGGTCGTCACGACCCGCTGTGCGCGGTAGCGGTCGCTGGCGCGCAGGTTGTAGAGGTGCGCCACCGAGATCGATCCCAGGCGTTCGAAGCGCGTATCGCCGAACACATCGCGCTGACGCCGCAATATGCAGACCGTGGCTGGCCCAGAGAGCGTTCCTGTCGCACGGTCGACCTCGGCCAGCAGCGCGACGTCGCCAGCCGTATAGCGGCGCGCAAAGGCGTGCTCCGGGGCACGGTACTGCTTGACCAGCGGTTCGCCCGCCGCAGCGCGGGACACCAGGCGCGTGACCTGCGCACGGCTGTAGCCGCTCAATCGTTGCAGGTATGCCAAGACCACCCCTCGATCCGGCCGCGGCAGTCGCCGGTAGTCAAACCGCCTCAAGACCGATTCGATCCAGGCATAGCGCCCGGCGTCGTCTTCGGGCCGCTGGAATTGCAGCGCCTCCGTGCCATCCAGAACCTGCCGCACCTGCTCCAGGGTGCGGACCTGCGTTTCGTTCATGTCGATCACCATGCTTTCGATGATCGACGAACCCCGCCAGCCAGCCCCCCGCCAGCCGCTCGGAGGACCCCTCCAGTCCCCGCCCAGGCTCACACCTCGGTGGAATCACGCCCCAGGCTCCAGGCTCATACCTCGTTGCAA
>JAKAFQ010000456.1 GCA_021817875.1 Pseudomonadota bacterium | reverse complement strand
GCGGAAGGACTCCTCGGGATCCGTCGTATTCCACATCGGTCGGTTCTCCGCTGGGCGTGGAAAGTAGGGTACTGTACTCCTATGGCTGTCCGACCGGTGCTGAAGATGGGTGAGCCACTGCTGGCTGCGGTGGCCTCCGCCGTGCAGTGCTTCGATGCGGGGCTCGCCTCACTGGTGCAGGACCTGTATGACACCATGCGTGCGCTGAATGGCGCGGGCCTGGCCGCGCCGCAGATCGGTGTGAGTCTGCGCGTGGTGGTGTTCGAGGTGACTGTGAACCCTCGCTATCCGCACGTCTCGCCCGTGCCGCGCACCGTGCTGGTGAACCCGCAACTGACGCCTCTCGGGCAGGAGACGGAAGAAGGTTGGGAAGGTTGCCTGTCGGTGCCGGGTCTGCGGGGCCTGGTGCCGCGATTCAGGCGGTTGCGCTACCAGGGGTTCGATGCCGCGGGCGCGCCCATCGACCGCACCGTGGAGGGCTTCCACGCGCGGGTGGTGCAGCACGAGGTGGATCATCTCGACGGGATTCTCTATCCGCAGCGCATCCGCGACCTGCGTCATTTCGGGTTCGAGGATGCGCTCGGCGCGCGCATGACGCCGATGCCGGATTAAACCGCCGTATCGGCGGCAGTCCGGGACGACCGTCAGGCGAGCGTATGAAACACTCTCTGGACGTCCTCGTCCTGCTCCAGCCTGTCGATCAGGGTCAGCACTTCCTGGGCCTGATCTTCGGGCAGTTCAGTCGGCACCGTGCAGATGTACTCGTGCTCGGCCGAGAGCGGCGTGAGACCGCGCGCCTCGAGCGCCTCCTGCAACCTGCCGAAATCGGCGAAGGCGCAGCGGATGACCAGCTGTGGCTCGCCCTTCTCACCGGTGCTCTCGCCCATTTCCTCCAGGCCGTGGTCGATCAGGTACAGCTCCAGGTCGTCCTGGTCGATCCCGGCGGGATCCAGGCGGAACACGCCCATGTGTTTGAACAGAAAGCCGACGCTGCCCGAGGTGGCGAGATTCCCGCCGCCCTTGGTGACGATGTTGCGCACCGCGGCGACCGTGCGCGTCGGATTGTCGGTCGCGGCCTCGACCAGCAGCGCCACACCGTGTGGCGCATAGGCCTCGTAGTGCACTTCCTGGTAGTGCGCCGCATCGCGGCCGCTGGCGCGCTTGATGGCAGCCTCGATCTTGTCCTTGGGCATGTTGACCGAGCGGGCATTCTGGATCACCCGTCGCAGCGCGGGGTTGCTGGCCGGGTCGGGCCCGCCCGCCTTGACCGCCATGGTGATGTCCTTGGCGATCCGGGCGAATTGCTTCGCCATGCGGTTCCAGCGCGCAAACATCGTGTGTTTGCGGACCTCGAAGATGCGTCCCATGGGATCTTCCGATCGGTCAGGCGAGCTGGGCCTGCAAGGCGCGCAGTCGCCGCCGCTGCAGCCGCAGGCGCCGTTCGAGCTCCTTCAGGCGCAGCTGGAAGCTGCCGTGCTCCCAATGCTCGGCGACCGCCCGCTTCTTGTCCGCCAGCCACTGTTCCTTGATCCTCGCCCAGTCGGCGACCGCGGCGAGGAAGGACTCGTACTCCCGGGCGACGAGTTGACGCAACTCGCTGCTGCGCGAGGACGCCTGCGTCGCGGGGACCCGGTCGAGCACGCTCTGGGCGCGTGCGAACTGCATCGCGAGCAGCGCGCGATGGATCTGAAAGGCGGGCGTGCGCTTGAGCTTGCGCGTGAGGCCGACGGGCCGCAGGCCCGCGATCAGCCACTTGGTCGGGTCCCACTGCCACCAGCGCACGCCGTTGCGGTAGTCATGCGCGAAGATATGGTGAAAATTGTGATAGCCCTCGCCGAACGTCAGTACCGCGAGGACGGGGTTGTCCCGGGCGGTGTTTTGCTCGGTGTACGGGCGGGTGCCCCACATGTGCGCCAGGGAGTTGATGAAGAAGGTGAAGTGGTGGCTCAACACCAGGCGCAGCACGCCCGCGAGCAGAAACACGCCCCACAGGTCCCCCAGCAGGGCGCCGGCGGCGAGCGGCAGGCCGATGTTGGTGAGCAGCACGAGCGGCAGGTAGTAACGCTGCTGGAAAGCGAGGATCCGATCGCGACGCAGGTCCGGGATGTTGCTGAAATCCTGTTGCCCGCTCGGGTAGTCGCGCACCATCCAGCCGATGTGCGAGAACCAGAAGCCGCGCGGGGCCGCGTACGGATCGCGATCGACGTCGTCGACGTACAGATGGTGCCGGCGGTGGCCGCTGCACCATGCCCAGGCGGTGTTCTGCAGCGCCATGGAACCGAACACCATGAAGATCAGCCGCAGGCTCCAATGCGCCTCGTAGGTGCGGTGCGCCCAGAGCCGGTGATAGCCGGCGGTGATCGACAGCTCGTTCGCCACCCAGAAAATACCGAGCAGTACCCACGCGCCCGCCGAATATCCGTGCGTCAGCCCGTACCAGGGCACCGCGACCACGGCGGCCAGGAACGTCAATGAAAACAATAGGATATTGGTCCAGATCAGCGGCGCCCGCGCTTCGACGGCGGGCGTGCGTGCGGCGGAGGAGTCTGGCATGCGATTCGAGGGGGCCCGGGGCCGGTGACGGAACTGCGCCTCACGATAGCACGTTCCCGGCCGGCACGGGGTGTGGAATCCGGCCGGCCGGGACCGCGGAGCACGCCGTGGCCGTCCCCGGGGCGGACCCGCTCGGCAGCGGGGCCGCGCCGCGCTCAGCATCAGAACTGGTACACCCCCTGCAGGGCGAATTCGCTCTGGTGGTCGCTGTAGGTCGTCAGGGGACTGCCGGTGGCCGCATTCACCCGGGTGTACGTGAAGGTGGAATGATTCGACGTGTCATACCGGCCCTCGATACGCAGCTCGAAATCCGCCACCGGGTCGAATCCGAAGGTCACGGTGCCTTCCTCGACCTTTTGCGGGGTGCCGAGCATGAAGCCGTTGCGGTCATCGAACTGCTCGCCCCGCAGCGACACGCGCCACCGGGGGCTGATCCGGTAGTTCACGTAGCCGGCGACGCCGTCCCATTCTCCGCCCCGGGTCACGCTGCTGGCATCCTGCCGGCCCCAGTCGTAGCTCGCCACCAGTGACAGCGCCGGTGTCACCGTGTAGGTCCAAACGGTGTCGACGAGGGTTCGATTGGCCAGATCCACCGGATCCTTGCCGAGGTAGGCCTGCACGCTGATCGCCAGGGGCTTGACCGGGGTGAGCGCGATGCCGAACTCCCCGGTCTTCGAGCCGGTATTGATCGCGGTGTAGTTCCAGCCGTTGTTGACACCCACGGTGAGGCTCAACGAGTCGCTGACGGCGTAGGTGGCACGCACCCCGGTGTGGGTCATGGGCTCGGCGTAGAACAGCAGCGAACGCGAGAAATTCGTGTTGCCGGTCGGAGCGATGACCTCGGCGCCGGCGAGCGTGGTGTACTTCCCGGCCTGCACGGTGAGCGCGCCGCGCGCGTACTGCAGGTAGCCCTGCAGGATGTCGAATACGCCGCTGCTGCCGTTTTCCGCGGCGTTGACGATCCGGGCGTCGTGGCCGGCGATCACGTCCACCAGGGCGCCGAAGCCCTGCCGGGGCTGATACGCGAGGGTGAGGCCGGCCTGGTCCAGCTGAAAGGAATCGTGGCCGGTGTCGAACTGGTGGTCGGTGTTGCCGCCGGAGGAGTGGTAGTACGAGGCGGCGACATAGCCTGATTCGGTGATTCCCGAGGCGGCGAGCACTCGTGAGAGCGTTTCGAGCGGCGAGCCGGCGGCGTATGCGCCGGCCGGCAGGGCGGCCGTGGTCAATGACGCCAGGAGGAACAGAGTCTGCGCGGGTCTGTGCATGCTGAGCCTTTCTGCGGATCGGGCATGACGGTCCTAGCATCCGCCGTGCCAATCCGGCAGGGCGCGCAAATCCAGGGAAATCCAGTCCTCCCGGGCGCCACGGCGGCAGGCCCGCACTGCGATGGTGCGCGCGGTGGGCCATCCTGGGGCGCGAGCCGCAGCGGCGCGTGGCGGGAACGTTACGCCGGCGGGTGTGAGCGGCGGATGAGAAAATCCGCTCAGTGCCCGGCCGGGCCGGCCGCGGGCGGCCCGGCGGG
>JAKAFQ010000455.1 GCA_021817875.1 Pseudomonadota bacterium | reverse complement strand
TTCCGATCAATATCGCCCATAGTACCCGTCGCGCAGCGCATCAAACAGATTCGCCGCCATGTGCATCTCGCCGTCGTATTCGATCTGTTCGTCGCCCCGCACTTCGACGACCGAGCCGTCATCGAGTGTGAACTTGTAGACGGTGTTCTTCAGATCCTGCTCCTTGACCAGCACGCCCTGGAAGGCCTCGGGATTGAACCGGAACGTGGTGCAGCCCTTCAGCCCCTGCTCGTGCGCATACAGATAGATGTCCTTGAACTTCTCGTAAGGAAAGTCCGTCGGCACGTTGGCCGTCTTGGAGATCGACGAGTCCACCCATTTCTGCGCCGCGGCCTGCACATCGACGTGCTCTTTCGGCGTGATGTGATCGGAGGCGACGAAGTAGTCGGGCAGCTGGTCCGGCTGCGCCGCACCGCCGGGTCCGGCCCGCGGATTGACCAGCTCTCGATAGGCGAGCAGCTCGAAGGAGTAGACGTCTATCTTTTCCTTGGTTTTGCGGCCCGGCCGGATCACGTTGCGGAAATAGTGATGCGCGAACGACGGCTCGATGCCGTTCGACGCGTTGTTCGCCAGGGACAGCGAGATGGTGCCCGTGGGTGCGATCGAGGTGTGGTGCGTGAAGCGCGCACCGGCCTCGGCCAGCTTCTCGACGAGATCGGGAGCCACCGTGGCGATCTGCTGCATGTAACGGCTGTACCTGGCGTGCAGCACCCGGCCGGGCACCTGGTCCCCGGCTTTCCAGCCGTCGCGAACCATCTCCGGGCGCTTGTGCAGCATTTCGCTCGTGACCGTGAAATCCTCGGTCATGATCGGCGCCGGCCCCTTCTCGAGCGACAGCGCGAGCCCCTCCTCCCAGCCGGCCAGCGCCATCTCGCGCGAAACGTCCTCGGTGAACCGCAGCGACTCGGCGGAGCCGTACTTCATGCCGAGCAGGGTCATGGCGCTGCCAAGGCCGAGGAAGCCCATGCCGTGGCGGCGCTTGCGCTGAATTTCCTGGCGCTGCCGTTCGAGCGGCAGTCCATTGACCGCCACGACGTTATCGAGCATGCGCGTGAACACCTTGACCACTTCGCGGTATTCCGCCCAATCGAACTGCGCCGAGGCCGCGAAGGGATGACGGACGAATTTGGTCAGGTTGACGGATCCCAGCAGGCACGCGCCGAACTCGGGGAGCGCCTGCTCGCCGCAGGGGTTGGTCGCGCGGATGTTCTCGCACCACCAGTTGTTGTTCATCTCGTTGACACGGTCGATCAGGATGAATCCCGGCTCTGCGAAATCGTACGTGGAGGTCATGATGACGTCCCACATCCGCCTGGCCGGCAGCGTCTTGTAGATCCTGCAGGCGACCAGCCCCTGTTCGTTCACCACGTAATCGTCGTGAATCTCCCACTCGCGCCACAGGAACCTGCCGTCGTCGTTGAGATCCGGCCGCTCGCTCTCGTACTCCTTGCGGCAGATCGGGAAGGCGAGCTTCCAGTCGCGGTTCTCACGCACGGCCTCGATGAACTCGTCGGTGATCAGCAGCGACAGGTTGAACTGGCGCAGCCGGCCGCTCTCGCGCTTGGCACGGATGAACTCCATGACATCGGGATGGCCGATGTCGAACGTGCCCATCTGCGCCCCGCGTCGTCCGCCCGCGGACGAGACGGTGAAGCACATCTTGTCGAAAATATCCATGAAGGACAGCGGACCTGATGTGTAGGCGCCCGCGCCCGACACATACGCGCCTCGCGGCCGAAGCGTCGAAAAGCAGTAGCCGATGCCGCAACCTGCCTTCAGGGTGAGGCCCGCCTCGTGAACCTTGCCGAGGATGTTGTCCATGGAGTCATGGATCGTTCCTGACACGGTGCAGTTGATCGTCGAGGTCGCCGGCTTGTGCTCCAGCGCCCCGGCATTGGAGGTGATCCGGCCGGCGGGAATGGCGCCGCGACGCAGGGCCCACAGGAAGCGCTCGTACCAGTGCTCGCGCACCTCCTCGCGCTCGACGTCGGCGAGGGCACGCGCGACACGCTTGTAGGTGTCATCCATCGTCCTGTCGATGGGGGTGCCATCTTTGGCCGTGAGCCGGTATTTCTTGTCCCAGATGTCCAGAGACGCTTCCTGGAACGGAATGGCGTCGATGTCCTGCGCTGCGATCTTCACGACAGTATTCATTGTCCGCGGTGCTCCAAGTGTTTGCACACCGGATCACAGGGGATACGGGAAACCGGGCAGAGCGGACCGGGCCACCGGACGCCGCCATAACCTGTATCCCCCCTGAGCCTCCCCGAACGCGCGATCTCATGTGGCCTGAGGGCGAACACAAGATCTTGTGTCGGGGCAAAGAGCCTAATGAGCACCCCGGTGGGCGTCAAGATTTTGCAGAGGCTGGTTTTCTGCTTAAAAAATATAGTAAAAACAATGTCTTAATGAGATTCTGGCTGCGCCACTCATATGTTTTTTTTAGCGAATCTGCTTTTTCTCTTTCTGGCCGGCTTTCAATATCTTGTATCCAGATCTCTCACAGCTTATGCACAGGCTGTCCCCAGGCTATGCTCGAGGCCGGCCTGCCGGCAACCCGGGCGGGGATCGGCGCAGGTGGCCACGCCCTGCGAAACGCCTGTCCGGCCTGCGGCATGTGGGACCACCCGGATCGGACGGGCGCAGGCCCTTGCATCACCGGGCGCTTGAAATCCCCTGGCATGCCCACAGATCGAAACCAACGGTATCTGGAGGCGGCAACGCCTGACACCATCTCAGATCGGAGGTTAGATCATGACTGTTGTTCGCTATCAGCCCTGGACGCTCATCGACCGTCTGCACCGGCAACTTGACCAGGCGTTGGCCGACGATGCGGGCGAGACGACCGGCGGAGCCGGGCTTACCTGGATTCCGCAGGTCGACATCCGGGAGGAATCCGACCGCTTCCTGTTATTCGCCGACGTTCCCGGCGTCGAGCCAAAGGACATCCACATCACTGCCGAGAAGGGCGTGCTGACGATCCGCGGTGAGAAGCGTGCCCACCCGGGGCAACAGCAGAACGGCTGGCAGCGCCTGGAGCGGCGCAGTGGTTCGTTCCTGCGCCGCTTCACCCTTCCGGAGGGAGCGAATGTGGACGCCATTACCGCACGGCATGTGCACGGCGTGCTCGAGGTGGCGATTCCGAAGCAGCCGCAACTACAGCCGAGGCGGATCGAGGTCGAGGCCGCCTGAGCGGCGGCCGGGATCAGCAGGTTCGCCGTCATGGCCCGGGCCGGCAGTGATTGCCGGCCCGGGCGTACAATTACAGCCGAGACTCGCCCCGTCGGATCGGTTCGAGCGGTCAGCGGGCGGCCCGAGGCTCGCCTCTTCGACCCGATGGCCGGGCGCCTTGCCGATCGATCCGCATACCGGGTGAGCCGCCGCCTCGATACGCGGGAGGTTTTCGCATGTCCGCTGAGCCGCTGAATGTCTGCGTTCTGGGCGGAACGGGCTTCGTCGGCACCGCCCTCGTCAACCGGCTGGCCCAACTGGGGCACTGGGTGCGGGTGCCGACGCGCAATCGCACCCACGGCGAGCCCCTGCGGGTGCTGCCCACCGTCGAGCTGGTCGAAGCCAACGTGCACGACCGCGGCACGCTGGATCGGCTGGTAGAGGGCATGGACGCCGTGATCAACCTCATCGGCATTCTCAACGAGCATGGCCGCGTCACCTTCCAGTCGGCGCACGTCGCTCTCGCGGAAAAGCTGATCGCCGCCTTGAAGGCCGCGCGCGTGCGGCGGCTCGTACAGATGAGCGCGCTCGGCGCCGACGCGCAGGGCCCCAGCCGCTACCTGCGCTCGAAGGCCGAGGCCGAGGCGCGTATCGTCGCGGCGGCCGCGCACCTCGATTACACCATTTTCCGCCCCTCGGTCATCTTCGGCCCCGGCGATTCCCTGACCCGCCGGTTCGCCGGCCTGCTGCGCCTGTCGGGCGGCTTCCTGCCGCTTGCCCGGACGCAGGCGCGTTTCACACCGGTGTACGTCGGTGACGTCTCCGATGCCTTCGTGCTCGCACTGCGCGAGCGGAAAACCTTCGGTCAAACCTACCCGCTGGGCGGACCGGACGTGATGACAGA
>JAKAFQ010000021.1 GCA_021817875.1 Pseudomonadota bacterium | reverse complement strand
AGAGGTCGCGGGCCGTGCGGATCAAACGTTGTGCGAAATCGGCGTAGATGCGCCAGTCGCGCGTCGCGTTTGCAGTCGCGAGGGTGTTGCGGGCCATCCCACCCCGGATGCCCATGTGATAGATCTTCTCCGGCTGAGCGCGCAGGCACGCCTCGATGTCGCGCAGGCTCTCCCGGAAGGTCAGCTGCGCGAACATCATGACCAGCAGTTGATCCGGGCACGAGAAGCTCTTGACCTTGTGCTGCCCTCCGTAGCGCGACACGCAGCGACGGAAGGTATGCAGCGGCAGATGCTCGATCAACTGGGCGAACACCAGCTTGCCGGTGAACATGGTGGACCTCGGCTTCGAAGGACGCCGAAGGGTCGCCAAATGCCCGAATCGAGTTCAAGTCGGTGACACCATCAAAATGCAGAAAACGCTATGCACATCAGCTACTTACGGTATACATTCCAACAGACGTTGGGACAGTAGTGTAAAAGGCTATCTATTCTTGCTGGTCACTCACGGGCGGACCTTTCGAATGCGGGCGCAAACGATCCCGCAGGAGACCCAAAACTATCCGTTCGGGTCCCTCCGGCGTCCCCACCAGGTACCATATCCCAAAGACGACAATTACATAGATCGCACCGCCGGTCGCTACCGCCGCCACAAATCTGAGGACTGCGACGGACGTCGTATTCAGCAGGAGCGGACGGAACGCGAAGCTCAAGAATGCAAGCATCGCGCACGCGCCGAGTGCTACCCTCCAGACGTGTACCCAGAGCTCACGAAATGCAATTCCGGCGTGGCGCCGCAGAAGTGAAAAATTGATCGGCGCTATGAGGGCGCTCTCCAATGCGAACGCCCAGGCGACTCCCACGTACCCACCCAGGACCGATCCCGCGATCGAGAGAGGGATGATGGCGACGGCACTCGTCATGGAGAGCGTCGCGGTGATACGCGAGAGTCCCAGCGCCCAGTAGACATAGTGGGTATTGGCCACCATGACGCTGAAGGCCATGCCGATCGCCATCAGCCGGAGCACAGGCACGGCTCCAGTCCATTGATGTCCCAGCAACATCGCCACGAGTTCCGGGGCGAGCGCCACGGTACCGAGGGAAATCGGCAGGGAGATCGCCCAGATGAGCGAGGCAATCGAGAAATACGAAGATTTGGGCTCGCGGCCCTCGCGCGTATCCTGTGTGTATTTGGAGTACGCCACCCGATTGATGGGCATCGCAATTTCCAGCGGGATAATGGCGATTTGCTCAGCCACCGAAAACAATCCGGTAGTCGCTGCGCCATACACCCGACCCAGATACATCTTGGCGAATTGCTGGCGGAAGAATCCGGCCATCCTTCCCACCAACAGCCAGGCTGAGAAAGCCATCAGGGCTCGCACTCCTTCAAGCGCCAACCGGGGCCTGTACGGATGAAAGGCGTAACTGGCGACTGTGGTCGCCAGATTCATGGCGACGCTGCCGCAAACGAGCGCCCAAAATGACCGCGTGAGCAAGGCAATGGTGATGGTCGTCACGAAGCCCGTTACCTTGGCGATCGCCCTGATGAGGAATTCACGGTCGAAAGTGAAATCCCGACGGAAGTAGACTGTGCCGATGTTCTCCAGCGAGACGACGAACGCCCCGACACCCAAGACGATGAGCACAGATCGCAAGGGCGGCTGTTTGAAAAAGTGCGCCGCGAATGGGCCGACGAGCACCAGAAAGACGAGCACGCCCAGTCCCAGGAGCGCCCGCAGAGTCCACGCGGTGTTCAGGTCGCCCGGGGTCGGCTCCTTGTACCGGACCAGCGCCCAGTCGAAGCCGAATTGGGTGAAGACCTGAATGGCCGCCACCACGATGCTGGCGATGGCGACCAGGCCGAAATCCGCCGGGGTGAGGAGCCTTGCGAGGATGGTGATGCTGATGAGCCCAATGAGGCGCTCCAGCACCCGGGCAGCCAGCAGCCACCCCGTGCTTTTGATGAGCTTACCGCGGGTATCCTGTGGCACGGTCAACGCTCAAATTTCATGCGGCGGTTCGCCGTCGAACGCGCGCGGAGCGAAAGCCCCCGTCGATCGCCTCCCACTCATCTGCGCGGCTGTACGAGTGCACCGTCGCGAGCCCCGGCATCCAGTTCGCGTCGATCCGGCAGATGGTCTGCTCCCGGTAGCGTCCGCCGTCGATCGCGAGAATCTCATTGAACAGCAGCGCGCGTCCGTACGCCGAGCTGCAATCCTGACTCGGCCGGATGAGCCGCATCCCATCGCGCAGCACACCCCCGCCGCCCCGTGCCACGGATGCGCTCGTTGCGACCTGCCCACCGAGCTGAAATTTCCACGGACCCGTGATGCGCTCGGCCCGCAGCAGCCAAGTGATGGGCGCATGTCCCGGAACCACCCGGGGAGAGGTCATCATCCACCACGAATCCCCGGCGCGGAAGATCGAAGAGTCGACGCAGGGAAAACTGAGCAACCGGGTCTCGAAGGACCATTCGTCGGGGAAGCGGCGGGCCCGATACAAATCGAGCCCGCCGTTTTGTGCCGTCTCGGGAAGCATGAACAGCTCGTCGTCGGCCGCGACGATCTGCGGAAAGGACAGATGATACGGCCTCTGCAGCACGGGGCGGGCCTCAATCAGCATCCCTTCGGGCGTGAGGCGCCCGCACGCGATCCTCCCGACCTGACTGGGCTCGACGGTCTCTTCGAAGAAGAGCCAGGTCTCCCCGGCAGCTTGTGCGACCACGGGGTCGGCTCGGTGGCATCCGGGTGCCGCCTCGAGCCACTGAAACGCATTCAGAGCGGCCATCGAGGCGTCGGTGTACAGCGGAACCTGCGATCGTCGAACCGCGATCTGCCAGTCGACCGGACCGTTCAGGCGCTCCCGGAGCGGATTGCTTCTGCGCCGCGCCTGACCGGCCATCCAGCGCACCACTTCGACGTTGCTCGGCACCCGATCCACCTCGGGCGGTGCGGTGCTCACGGGTGGCGGGAACAATTCGGCCAGCGGTGATCGCTGGTGGACATCCCACAGCGCCTGCGCCACGAAGTGGCAGCCCCCCCAGATGGGCGCAAAGCGATTGTCCCGGCTCGAGAGAAAGGGCGCGGTGCTGAATTGCGCACTCAAAATCGTGACGTCGGCATCCGCGGTCGGGCCGAGTCGGATGAGCTCGATGCCGCTCAACGGACGCCCGTCGATCAGCTCCCGCAGGAATCCCGAACCCCGCGGATACTGCTGACGATTTCCAAAATGATAGCGCCAGACGCCGTGTGTCGCCTGCGGCAACGATGCCCCGCGAGGCGCGATGCGTCCAAAGTCCACGAGCACATCGAGCTTCAGATCGCGCACTGCCTCGAGACCGTGCTGCGCAATGCTTCTGCCACTATCCGCATCGGCCGCCTCGACCGTGAGCCTCGAGACACCCTCGAGCAGATCCTCGCAATCCACCGGGGTCAGCGGATCGGGCTGACTGCGGGATCGCGGCTCGAGGAGCAGCTCGTAGGCCTTCAGCGCGAATCCCTTGGTCCGATCGAGCGGCCGGCCGTCGACCGAGGCGTGCGCGGTGATGACGGCGCACAGCTCGCAGTAGTTGGCCTGCCGAATGTTCTCGATGATGCGGCTGGCGTAGCCGGGTATGCCGTCCGCATCGACCAGCACGCCCACTCGAAGTTTGGGCTTGGACGACTCCGAGCGCAAAAACAGCTCCGCCACGGTCGGAGGGCACCCCGGAACCGTGTCGGCGCGCATCGAGCGCCCGCCGCTCCAGATCGCATCGCTTTGCCTCACCAGCGGAGGGCGCCCCAGCCTTCCGTCACTGTAGGAGGCCAGCCAGTGATCGAGCACGATCAGGCGCCAAAGCACGGCGCTGTGGTCCCGCCGACCCACCGAATGCTCCTTGATAAGCCGGGACAAGGCCTGCCGGCTGACAAATGGGGCCATGGCCTCGGTGGGCGAGCGCAGCGCCTCGATCCGGGGACGCAGAGGTCCCCTGAACCAGTCCGCTAAGGGCATTTGAAAGCCGCGCTTGGGACGGGACAGTACGAAATCCGGAACGATACCGCTGATTGCACGGCGAAACAGGCGCTTACTCTCCGCCGGGGTCACGCGAAACTCACCGGGGATCCGTAACGCGAAATCCACCAGCTCGCAATCGAGCAGTGGCACTCGCGCCTCCAGCGACACCGCCATGCTGGTTCGATCGACCTTGGTGAGAATGTCGCCGGGCAAATACGTATCGAGGTCGACGTGCATCATGGCCGCGGCGAAATCGTCAGCGAGCTCCGACGGAAAAAGGCGTTTGAGCTGTTCCTCGATCCGCAGGACGCCCGAAGGATGGGCAGTGGAAGCGACACCCCCTTCATCCGCACGAACGGCCTGAAGCACCGTCGCCGCATAGCGCCCCATTCTCGAGCGCCCCATGTCCACGAGGCGGTTCCGACCGGGGAAGGCGTGAGGCAACATGAGACCGACGGCCGAAAGCAGACGCGCCGCCGCACGGTTTCGCACCCCCGACCGTCGGAGCGTATCGCCATAGCGGGTATATCCGCCAAACAGCTCATCCCCACCATCGCCGCTCAGGGCGACCGTGACGAACTGTCTCGCGAGCCGGGCCACCAGGTACGTCGGAATGGCCGACGAGTCGGCAAAAGGCTCATCGAACATCGCCCCAATGTCTTCGAATATGGTCGCGACATTGGGGTGAACGATGAAATCCGTGTGATCCGTACCCAGGTGAGTTGCGACCTTGCGCGCCATATCCGACTCGTCGTATTCCTTCTCGGCGAAGCCGATCGAAAACGTCTTCACCCGACCGGCGGCATGGCGGGTCATCAGCGCCACGACAGTGGAGGAATCCAGGCCGCCGGAGAGGAACGCACCGAGCGGGACCTCGGACTCGAGATGGCTGCGCACGGCATTGTCGAGGAGACGTCGAATCTCCTCCACCAACTCCCGCTCGTCCGCGAGGGCTCTATCGGGCGTCGGCTGATGCCAGTAGCGGCGCACCTCGACGTCCCGCCCCGGGCTCCAGGTGAGATAGTGCGCGGGAGGGAGCTTCTTCACTCCCGCGAAGATGGAGTTCGGATCCGGCACATATCCGTAGGCCAGATACTCCATGACCGCCCCGGGTGCGACCCTCAGACTGGACCGATCGAAGACATACAAAGAGCGCAGCTCGGAACAGTAGACGATCCCTCCGCCGCGCACGGCGTAGCTCAGAGGTTTCATCCCTGTCCGGTCGCGAGCGATGAACAGCCGCTGCTGCCGAGCGTCCCAGATGGAGAACGCGAACATGCCGTGCAGCCGCGCGGCCATGTCCGTTCCATACTCCTCGTAGAGGTGGACCAGCACCTCCGTATCGGCATGCGTGCGGAACCGATGTCCCTTGGTCCGAAGGTGCGCGCGCAGCTCGTGGTGGTTGTAGATCTCTCCGTTGAACACCACCGTGACCGTCCCGTCCTCATTTGCGATCGGCTGATCTCCCCCTCTCACGTCGATGATGCTCAGCCGCCGCATCCCCATCGCCACAGGGCCCTGGACGAAGTAGCCATCGGAGTCCGGACCGCGGTGCAGGATGGCCGCACACATCTCGCGCACACGCGCAAGAGCGTCATCACCCGTCACGCTCATGCCGGCGAATCCCGCTATGCCGCACATCTCAGGACGTCCTCACGAGCGGCTGTGCCTTCTCCGGCTCTGTCTGGCTCAGCATCAGTGTCGCGGCGGACCACATCGTTCCTAGCACCAAGTAGAGAATAGTCAGGTCCGAATAGGATCCGAAGATACCTGCAACAAGAAAGCCAACGAGACCGTACTTAAGCCAGAGTGGGTTGACGGTCTGCAGCCTCGCTTTTCCACGCTCCGCCCGCCTCACCTGCTTCATGACCGAGATGACGAGTGCCCCCCAAATAAGCAGCCCTGGCAAACCGAGCTCCGCAGCCAGTCTGAGGTAGGTGTTGTGCGCATCACGCGGACCAAGATCAGGTCGATACTTATTATTGGCAATCGGATAACAACCAAGCCCGACTCCTAATACCGGGTGATCTATAAAAATTCTAAATGCCGTCTTTTGTATCTCCCAACGCTGCTCCGCAGAACCTGACTTGTCCGCCTTCCTAATCGTCGAGACACTGGTCAGATCCTTGAGGCCCTCCATCCGCACCCAGAACCTGTGTGGCAGCACAAAAAGCGCCACACAGACAACGATAGTCACATACACGAACACGGATCCGCGCTTCAAAGTGCGAAGAAGGGGCAATGCCATTCCGATGGTGAGTCCGATAAATGCTGCCCGTGATTCCGTCACAAGAACGACCAAACCGAGAACTGCCGCACAGCCCGCGACCGCTCGCCTGACCCTCGTGGACTGAACCGTCGCCATGGTGATCGACAGCGCCACACCTGTGGCCAGAATCGACATGGCCGCGAGGTCATTCGGATTGTCGTAAATCCCGTTCCAATATACGCGGTGTGCAGCTGTAATCCCGTGAACGAAATTGAGTAACGTACCCCGAGCAGGGTAAATCATGAACGAACCGACATACACCAACAGATAGGTCCACAATTGCTTCTCGGATCGGATCGCGTTCATGGCGACGAGGAAGATCAGCATCACCTTGAGCCGCGTTTCAAGCGTCGAGAACGCCAAGTGGGGCGACATAGCGCTAAAGGCGCCGATGAGGCCCCATCCGAGCAGCGCCACCCCCCACCAGAATGCGGGCGGAAATCGAATCTTCTCCCTTGAAAAGAGCATGCCCGCGAGCGCCAGCGCCATGGCGATCCACGCCCCGGAAAATCGTGCCGTCACCGTGATCACCGTGAAGATCACCAGGCCCACAAATTGGACGGTCATCGTGCCCGCCACGGCGCCACGCTTAGACCGCGGAATTGAGACGGGTTCGGTATTCACGGGCTCGCCTCCGAGAGGTGGGCCGGGCGGCCCGCCAGTGCGGCATACAACCCACCCAGGCGGGCGATGACCACGGACTCGTGATACCGAGCACGCACCCGGGACCTCCCCTCCTCAGCGATGCGCACGCCCAACATCGGGCTCGCCCGTAATCTGCGAATGGTCTCCGCGAGCACTGCCGGATCGTCGGTCGGAACCAACAGGCCCGTCTCATCGTCGGCGATGATGTCGCGAACGCCGGTCACCGCGGTCGCGATGACGGGCCGTTCGGCGGCGAGCGCTTCGATGACCGCATTCGGGAAGCCCTCGCTGAGGGAGCACAGGACGTCCACGTCGAAAAACTGGTGCAGGTTGATTGACGAGAGCATCTCCCCCACAAAATGAACTCGTGACTGAATCTGCCGGTCTCGAACGAGTTTCTCGAGCGCCGGCCGCTCCGACCCGTCACCCACCAGAACGACGTGCACGTCCTCCTCGAGCTGTGCTGCCGCCTCAATGAGCAGCTTGTGATTCTTCACCGGCACGAGCCGCGCCACGGTGCCGACGAGAAAGGCGTCATCCGGAACTCCCCACGCGCGCCTTTGGGCCCGCCGAGCGGCTGGATCGACTGGCTCGAAGGCGATCTCGCCCAGAAAATTCGGCAGCTCGAAGATCTTGCGCTCCGGGACGCCCTCCTCGCTCACGAGCAACCGCGCGACCGCGCCGCTGTTGGCGAGCACCCGGGTCGCGAACCGATAGCTCCACCGGTTGAGGGGAGTCAGGCCCGCCCGTGGTGCATCGTACGCCCACCTTCGGCTCGCGATCACCCGGCAACCGCCCGCGAGGGAGGCCCAGGGTCCCGCGAAAATGTTAGTGTAGAGGTCGTGCGTGTGAGCGACCCGGATCCCGCGGCTGCGCAGCATGCGCGCGAAGCGCAGACCCTGAGCCGCAGTCGAAGGGGCGTAAAGGCGCGAGATCGGCAGATGGACCATCGCAACGCCGAGTGCCTCGTATCGGGAGCGGATCGGGCCATCCTCGTGCAGATGAAAGACGGTCACGTCGAAGCGATCGAGATCGAGCGCCTCGAGCGAGCGCACGGCATTGAGCTCGGTTCCCCCGATGTCGAACGAATCGATGCAGTAGGCGACCCGGATATCCCGCGATGAGGGGTTTGGTCGCACGTCTCAGCTCGGCCGGTTGGTGAGGAATCGCTCGAGACTCCCGGCAGCACGATCCGCGGTGCGACCGTCCCAGAACTGCGGCCGCTTGCCGCGGGGCCATCGTCCCTCGAGCGCATCGGACAGCAGGCCCAGCAGCTCGGCTGGCTTCGCCAGGCGATTGGTGCCTTCCGTGACGGTGATCGGCCGTTCCGTATTCGCGCGCACCGTGGCGCAGGGAATCCCGAGATATGTGGTCTCCTCCTGCAGGCCACCCGAGTCGGTGATGGCGATCGCCGCGCCCAGGACCAGACTCATGAATTCGATGTAGCCGAGCGGCTCGGTGGCGCGAATGCGCGCATTTCCGAGGATGCGCTTCTCGAGCTCGAACTCCTCGAGGCGCTTTCGGGTGCGCGGGTGGATCGCGAATATGACCTCGACCTGCGCGGCAAGTTGCTCCAACACGCCGACGATCTGCCCGAGCGTCTGCGGGCTATCGACGTTCGAGGGTCTGTGCAACGTTACCACCGCATACGGGGATCCAAGACGCATACGCCGCGCGGTCGCAGCCTCCTCGATTCGGGCTCGGAGCATCTCGAACGAGTCGATCATGATGTTGCCGATGCGCTCGATGCGAGCCGGCTCGACGCCCGCGGCGCGCAAATTCTCATCCGCATCGGGCGAGGGCGTCCAGAGGAGATCGGAAACGCTGTCCGTCACCAGACGATTGATCTCCTCGGGCATGCGCCGATCGCCGCTGCGCAAGCCCGCTTCCAGATGCACCACCGGGATCCAGCCCTTGGCGCCCACGAGAGCGCAGGCGGCGGTCGCATTCACATCGCCGACCACCACGATCGCCGCAGGAGGATCTTCGGCGCAAACCCGCTCGTACGCCATCATGGTTCGCCCGGTCTGTTCGGCGTGGGTGCCGCTGCCGACCTCCAGATGGTGGGCCGGTTCGGGCAGCTGCAAATCGCGGAAGAACGCATCCGACATGTTGGTGTCGTAATGCTGGCCGGTGTGCACGATGCAAGGTGAGCACCAGTCCTCGCGGGCCAGAGCACGATACAGCGGCGCGACTTTCATGAAATTCGGACGCGCCGCAGCTATCAGGTGGATCCGTCGGCGATTCACGTTCTGTCCGATCGAAAGTCGTCAAACTGGCTTTCCGCTGGCAGTTTAGCAGTTGCACCCACGGGCTCGCTAGAGCGCTGCCAAGGCATGTGTGATCCGTTCGACACTCTCACAATTTCTCCAAAAGCGATGCCGGTGAAGGCTATGTCTGCGAGTGACATCTTCAGGCCCACAGCGGGTAGCATCTGTCGTACAGGTAGAACGCATCGTTGTCGAGCATCTGCACCCTCGGCGTGTGCTCTGGAACGGTTACACCCGGTGAGCCGCGCAGGAAAATCGGCACGGTGAATCGCGCGTGGAAGCCGCAGTCCCGCAGCGCCTGTGACAGGCGCTCATCACTCGACCAGGCCGCGATCTCCGCCGATTCGCCCTGACAGCGTGCCCGGCGAACCGCCGAGTGCACCAGCGCCCGCCAGTCCGCCGGTTCGCTCGAGTCCATCCAGAGGTCGGCCAGCCGCGCCTGTCCCGGCGTACGGCTCAAGGCGAAGTATCCCCCGATGCGCCCCGCCCTCTCGAGTGCGTAGAGCTCAAAGGGAACAATGGGGCAGGCTAGGGCATGGCGAAACAGATCGGGACTTCGCTCGAACACGGGCAGTCCTGGAATCGTCGTCGGAAGGACATCTGAGATCTGCCTCACATCTGCGACACCGATCGGGCGCACCTGCCAGGCGCCGACCTCCGCTGCGGGCGCCGATACGGTCCACAGCAGGCTGCGGGCAAAGCGGGGAGCGAGCTTCCAGCTCGATCCGCCTGGCAGGCCCAGAAGACGAGTCGGAGACAACGGCCGGACAAAGGCGGTCACGTTCCCGCACAAGCGATACCCGATGAGGGGCATGATCTTGCGCGTCTGGTGCGTGCCACCGATGCCGAGCAGAAACTCCGCCTGCCGGCCTACGTGCTTCATCAGCACGACTCCCGCTCCGACCGCATCGCCTCGGGCAGCCCAGTCAATCATGTGCAGCACCCGCTCCCGGCACTCTCCCCTGCGCAGCGTGCCCGGTACGATAGCGCCGTGCGCCAGCAGGTCGTGACCATCGGTGAGTACGAAGGAGCGCGGTCCCGGCCAGTCCGAGCGCTCCTGCCAATATTTCCAACGCAGGTGCGTCGGGTCGGTATCCGAATGCAGCCCCGCCTGTCTCATCAGGGCCACGATCGCCGGCCCGTCCTGGGGGGTGCTCGGCCTCACCCATCGCACGTGCGAGGCCGATCGCGCCGAAGTCCGAGCGGCTGAGAGGCTCATGTCGTTCTTGTCCATGCGAGGGGATTTTACAGATCTCGAGCGGTTTGGCGGTTCGGCGGGGCTATGGTACAAAATGCGGCACCGAATCGTTGGCAGAGGGTTACGGCGGAGCTGTCTCCGCCAGGAGGCGCCGGGGCAGATGTCCGACTTCACCACTCCCGAGGATTGTGAGACTTCCGTCATGGCTCAGCCGGCCGCGACTCACAGCGGCCTGCAATCGCTCGCTTGGCCGCGCCTCGTGCTGGTTTTCGGCCTGTGGATCGCGGTCGCGGCCCTTTACTGGCCGAGCAGCGTGGCACTCGATGGGCTCTGGCGCAGCCCCACCGAAGAGACCTACACGCACGGCTATCTGGTGCTGCTCATTTCGCTGTGGCTCATCGCGCGCAGCCGCGGGCGGCTCGCCGCCACGCCTGCGCAGCCGGCGCCCGGCGCCCTCGTGGTGCTTGCGCTGCTGAGCGTTCTGTGGCTGTGGGCCTGGCGGGCGGCGATCCAGGAACTGCACCTGCTGCTGCTCCCCCTGCTGCTGTTTGCGGCCCTCGTGGCCGCGCTCGGCTGGCGTGTCGGGCGCCTGCTCGCCTTCCCGGTCGGATATCTCTATTTCGCAATGCCGTTGTGGGACAACATCAACGGCTTCGTGCGGGCGTTGAGCAGTCGGGCCACCGGAGCGCTCATCTGGATCACGGGCCTGCCAGCCTATATGCACGGCAACTACATCGAGCTCCCAGGCGGTTCCATCGAGATCGCCAACAGCTGCAGCGGTCTGCACGCGCTCATCGTAGGCTTGGCCCTCGCCACGCTCTATGGCGAGATCGCCCGGGATCCGCGCCGCCGACGGATCGAGTGGCTCATCGTGATGGGTATCCTGTCGGTGGTCGTCAATTGGGTACGGATTTTCATCGTGATCGCCGCCGCCTCCGCCACCGACATGCACAGCTCTCTCGTCAAGAGTCACTACTGGCTCGGCTGGTGGCTGTTCGCGGGTGCCTTCGCCCTCTTTCTCTGGTGGGCGGGGCGCAGGACTTCTCACGCCCCGCACCCCCAGAAAGCCGGGCAGCCCGCCACGGGGGACGAGCCGCTCTCCGATCATCGCATCGGCGTTGCGCGAGTGGCGCTGGTCCTCGGTGTCCTCGCGGTACTCCCGGTGCTCTCGTATGCCATGGACTGGACACATTCGACCGCCCCGGTCACGATCCATTGGCCCACGGCACCCCAGGGCTGGAAGGGTCCTCATTCGGCGGGCATCAGCGAATGGCATCCGCGCTTCATCCATCCGAGCGGTGCGTCCCTGCGAGCCTACACCGACGCCGACGGCCGCAGCGTGGAAGTCTTTGCGGTGGGCTATCGCGTGCAGACTCAGTCGGGAAAACTTCTCGGGTACCACAACAACCTGCTTAGCGGCACTCCTGCGCTGCGCAGCGTTGCCACACGCATCGTGACCTCCTCCACCGGCCGCTGGCGTCAGACGCTCGCAGTCGACCCGGCCACGGGTGTCCGCTCGGTCATCTGGTCGCGATACCGCATCGGCAGCCATCTGTTCGTCGATCCACGCCTGTCGCAGCTCTGGTACGGCCTTAAGGCCCTCGCGCATCCGCCACTGTCGTCCCTGATCGCCCTGCGCGCAGTGTGTGCCTCGGACTGCCGCGCAGCCGAAGCGCGCGTGAGCACCGCCGCCGCAAAGCTGCGGCCCACTCTTCGTTAACGGGCTTCAGTCGCGGGAGCGCTTTCCCTAATACCCGCCCGAGATGCCGGACATTCCCGGCATTCCCAGCATGCCTCCTATGCCCTGCTGGGACGCGTGGGACCGGGTGCCGAACAGGTCGTACGTCACGTACAGGCCCACCCGGTCGTCATTGTAGGACGAGGCGAGAAAGCTCGAGCTGCCCGGGGAGCCACTCTGATGCCGCCGCTCAATGTAGAACCAGATCATCGTCCGCGCGAATCGCTTGGAAAAGCTGAGCCGGAAGGTCTCGCGACGGGTTTGCGCGTGGAGCCGACCATAGCGAACCCAATAGCCATTTGCCGACAACTGCACCGCCAATGTCGGGCGCAGTTTGCGCCCGAGGCTCAAGCTGACCCCCTCGTCCCGATGATTGGAATTGCCGGTGGAGCTCACCTGGGTGAGACTCGTCTGGTTGAAGATGTCCTCTTGATACGTTCCGGTGAGCGACACACTGGTGCGCGCGCGCTGAAACAGCCAGCCCGCATCGGCGGAGCGCTGGTTGAAAGGCTGTGGTACTGCATAACCGGCATTCTGCGCGCCGCCCGTCTGCAGGCCGATCTGCGCACCGGGCGAGCCCAGCGCGCTGCCGTTGGTCGTGTAGATCTGACCGCCGCCTACGTACACGGTCGAGAAGGGAGAGATCTGGCGGCTGAGCCTGACCTCAAAGAGCGGCGCCCCATGGCGGGTGGCACCTCCTCCGTACTGGATCGTATTGTAACCCGCTGTCAGCCAGACGCTGGTGCGCACGAATTGCGCCCCGTAGGACAGCGAGGCCTGACGGATGTCAAAGCCGCTAGACTTGCCGCCGAGGAAACTCTGCACCGCGGCGCTTTCCAGGTAGCGGGTATGCGCGGTGCTGGCCCCGAGCGAGAGGCTCGAGGCGCCGGTGAGCGCATGCCGGAACTGCGCGCCGCCCTGATAGGTCTGGGTGTCGAAAGGGGAGCGCTGAAAAGTGACACGCGAGAAGTTGCCGAACAGGGTCAGGCGATTGGTCAGCCCGAAATGCAGATTGACCAGAGGTCCCGTGGCGACATCGTTGATCGTCTGCAGGTTGGCGGGCGTGGGCGAGGCGAGCGGATTGGTCATTTCCTCTCCGAAGCTGTCGCTGAGCTGCCATTGCAGGAGATTCGTGGGTTGACCCAGGACGCCGGAGCCGAAGAAATGCCCATAGAAGCTGCCGCCGAACGAGCCGCGCAGATATTGCACACGGTCGAGAGCGCCCAGCAAATTCAGGCTGAGATTCCCCGTTCTCCGGTAATCGGTATCGAACCCGACGGTGGCGATGCCATCGCTGCTGTGTCGGCTGCTCGCGAGCAGTGCGTTGTCGGTGTACGCCAGCCCTCCCATCAGATCCACATACCCGGCCTGCTGTACCGGCGCGTTCAGGGCGGCGCCCGGCGGCTGAGTCGGCGGTTGAGTCGGCTGCTGACCCACCTGCTGGGCAATCGCGCGCCCCTGCCATCCCAACGCCAGCAACGCAACACAAAAATGACGTGTGTCGATGTTCATGTTTGTACATCCCCGTCACGCCAAAGCGTTCTCCGGCATGAATTGAGTCCCCCGGGTGAACCGAGCAAGCCCTAGGCACTGTCCCTATTCGGGCGCTCGCTGCCGTAATCGTAGCCGTAATAATAATACGCTGAAGTAACCGACCGGGTACTTTGATTGAGCACCAGCGAGACGGAGGGATGCTCCTGAAGAGTCTTCAGCGCATCGAGCAATACCGGCTGAGGAGTCGAGTCCGCGCGGACCACGACGACAATCTGTCCGACCACGTGGGTGAGCGCCGGCGATTCGGTGGTCTGCAGGAGCGGCGGCGAGTCGAATATCACGATGCGTCGGCTGTCGTGCCGGCCGAGGAGGTCTGCTATTTGCGACATGCGGGAGCTGGAGAGAAGCTCGGTCGCATCCTCCGTGCCGACCCCGGCGGGGAGGAAGGACAACGTCGGAACGTCCGTCGTGCGGATAAGCGACTCCACGTCGAGGTGCGGATCGCGTAGCACATCGAGCAGCCCCTGCGAGTCCCCGAGGCCGAGCATGTGGCTCAACTGCGGCTTGGCGACGTCCGCATCCACGAGCAGTACGTGCAGATCCTTTTCCATCGCCAGGCTCAACGCCAGATTGAGCGCGGTGAAACTCTTACCCTCTCCCGACATGGCGCTGGTGATCATCAACAGATAGCCCTTGGGCGCGCGCGGCACGCCGCGACCAATGGCCTGGGCGACCAGCGGGTGCTTGATCTTGCGGTACTGGCGCGACAGCAACGCCGTGTCCTCTTCCGGTGGCAGGAGTCCCGCAGCGCGCAGCACACCGCGTTCCAGCACGATGGGTGGCTGCCGCCCCGCCAGCGCAGCGTCCGCGGAATGGGCGGGAAGGGGTTCGTGCGCCGGAGACGCATCCCCCGCGACAGCAGGGTCTACGGCCGGGTGCTGCTTCTGCTCCTGAAGCTTGCGAATCGCTTTCTCAACGACGCTCATGCGAGAAGCTCCCCGACCACGTTGGAAATGTATCCCTGCAACAAGAGCACGGCCACGCCGACGATGAGCAGCCCGGCTGCCCAGTAGGCGTAGCGAACGCTGTTTCGGCGTGTCTCGGTGCGGTATCGGTCCGCCCACGCCATGTTCACCGCGCCGAGCACGGTCAAACCGGTGACCTCACCGAGCTGACGCGCGCTCACGAATACCGGCCGCAGCATGTGCAGCAGGTACGCGACGGCGAGTCCAGAGGCGATCGAGAGAAAGAAAATGGCGACGATGAGGGGTATCCGCTTGGGGGAAACCGGCGTGTATTGGGCCGACGGCGGATCGATCACCTGGAAGTCGACGAGTCCCGTGGCCGCCGCCTGCTTCCCGAGCCGCGTACTGTCGAGTCTCGCGAGCAGCGCGTCGTACTGCTTCCTGGTGACTTCATAATTGCGTGTCAGCTGAGCATACTCCGCCTGGACCTGCGGAGCGGCACCGATCTTGGACTTGAGGGCCGCCGCCTGCTGCTGCAAATTGGCAATCTGCTGCTGGATCGAGGCCACCTCGATCTGCTCGTCGTTGTACTGCTCCTCCAGTTGCTGAAAGACGGGGTTCGCCGAGAGACCGAGCGCGGAGGCGGCTCCGACGTCTCCCTTCTGTGCGGCGACCATCTCTGCTTTCTGCCGCGCCTTGAGCTCCTGGATCGCCTGCTTCAACGCGATCACGTCCGGGTATTGGGGCGTGTACTGCAGCAGCATCTGGTCGAGCTTCTGCTGGTCCAAGGCGATCTGCTGCTCGGTATCGAGGGCCGCGCCCCCAACGGTGCCGCCCGCCGTTGCAGCAGGCACGCCACCGGCGGTGAACTGCTGGCCGGTTCTCATCTCCACGGCGAGCGCGTCGCGCTTGCGCTCGGCGACATAGAGACTTCCCTGCAACTGAACGAGCTGGCTGTTGTACGACTGCAGCTGGGTGAAGGCGTCACCCTTGTCGCCCGGCACGAGTCCGATGTGACGCCGCTTGAAATCTGCCAACTGCTGCTCGGTCTGCGAGAGTCGCTGCCCGTAATCGGCGACCTGCTGCCTGAGGAACTGCTCGGTCTGATCGGAGCCGTGGCCGTTCTCGGCCAGCGAGCCCTCGACGAAATCGTTGAGCAGCCGGTTGACCACTTTGATGCTGAGGGCACGGTTTTTGTTCCGATACGTGATCGTGAATAGCGTTGGAGGAGCCCTCGGGTTCTTCGGATCCACATAGGGAATCAGGTTGAGGTTCTCGCTGAGATCATCGATCACCGCCTGCTGCTGCTCTGCGGTGACCGCGCCCGTCATGAGGTTGGTTTCCATCGCGACCTTGCGCAGCTGTGCCGTACCCATCAATGCGGCGCTGATGCGTTGGAGTTCCTGATTGACGTTGTCGCTGAGGCCAATCCCCTGGGTCGCCTGGCTGAGGGTGGTCCCGGTATCGACGAAGACCTGCGCGGTCGCCTCATACTTGTTGGGGATCACGAACACAATCGCCCAGGCCACCAGCGCCACGACCCACGCCACGATGAGCGCGATCCATTTGAAGCGCCAGATGCCGCGCAGCTGGTCCTGAAAAGCCGACAGATCCGCGAACACTGAAGAGCTAGCCATCGGGCCCCCGGGTCAGAACAGCGATTCCGGCACGACCAGCACATCGCCGGGTTTGACCGGCAGATTCTGTGACAGGTCGCCCTTGTTGAGCAGGTTCGAGAGCCGCACGTGCAGAACCTGCGTCTTCCCATCGACCTTACGCTCGAGCTTGGCGTCATTGCCCGCGGCATAGGGGGTAAGGCCGCCGGCGGCGAGCACCACATCGAGCACCGTCATGCCCTCGTGGTAGGGGATGGATTCCGGATGGGTGACCTGCCCGATCACCTGCACCTGGCTGAGCACGCTCAGGGCCTGCTCGACGATGACCGTCACCCGGGGCGAGCGGATGTACTGGCTCAACGCCTTGTCCATGGCCTGCGCCAGCTCCGTCGGCGTCTGGCCGGCCGCCATGATGTTGGAGATCAGCGGGGTGGAGATGCGTCCATCGGGACGCACCGGCACGGCCTTCTGAGACAGGTCCGGGTTCTGCCAGACGAAGATGTCGAGCACGTCACCTGGCCCGATGACGTAGTTCTTGGCGGTCTTGGCCACCTGGGCCGGAGCGACGGCACCCTGGGCCCGCCCACCCACGACCAACAGACACAGCACCAATACACCCGAGGCGATCCACCCCGAAATCCGTGAAATATGTCGCAACATGATGTCAGCCTAGCCGAAAGTGATGTCGGGGTCTGTGGTCAGGGTCTCAGGCGCCGCTCACGCCCCGAGGGTGGCGAGCAGCCGCTGCGCCTTCTGCCGCGCATCGAAGGCCTGCGGGCTCGCGAGGATTTTGGAGAGGATCTGCCGGGCCTGGGCCTGCCGGCCGGTCTTCGACAGGACGTACGCGTAGTGGTAGCCGAGCTGCGGATCCTTTGGTGCGAGCTTCACGGCCCGCGCGAGGTACGGCAGCGCCTGCTCCCCCTCGCCCTTTCTTGCGAGAATCCACCCCAGGGTATCGTTGACGCCCGCCGAGGCCGGCGCCAGGTGGTAGGCCCGCTCGGCCAGGGTCACGGCCTCCGGATCACCGGCGCGACTCAGGGTCCAGGCGAGGTTGTTGAGCGCGACCACATCGTTCGGCATCTCCTTCAGCACCGCCCGGAATTGCGGCACCGCCTGCTGCGGCGAGTGCGCCACCAGCAGGTAGTAATTGCCGAGCACGCCGCGCACCCGCCAGTCGGTGGGCACGCGCGCCAGCCACTGCTGCAGCGGCTGGGCGGGGTCGGCCGCATGGGCGACGAGCCGCGCGTGA
>JAKAFQ010000454.1 GCA_021817875.1 Pseudomonadota bacterium | reverse complement strand
GAGCCGCAGCTGCTGCATGCCGAGAGGCAGATAGGCCGGGTTCTGGACATAAAAAGACAGCAGCGTGCCGGCGAGCAGGATCAGCCACCCGAGGTATGTCCACAGCAGGGCGGCCACGATCAGTGCGAAGCCCGCGTAGACGATCGCCAGCCGCGTCGAGTGCTCGACGAAGGCCGTGAACATCCGCCCGACGGCCGCCCACAGGATGCCGGCGACCAGTGCGCCGATGAGCGCCGGCCGCCAGCGCACCCGCGTATTCGGCACGAGCAGATAAAGCGCTGCGAAGAAGACGATGACCATGGCATAAGGCGCGAACTTGATGCCGGCCGTGGTCAGCATATCGAGCAGCGGCAGGTGGCGCATGTCGCGGAACGGCGCGCTCTCGATCGCCCGGCGGGACAGGCCGATGAACACGACGAAGATCACCGGCCCCACCACCACCAGGGTCAGGTACTCGATGATCCGGCGCGCGAGACTGCGCGGCTGCTGCACACGCCAGAGGAAATTGAAGCTGTCCTCCACCTTCTTGATCATGCTCACCAGAGTCCAGGCGAGCAGGGCGAAGCCCACCGTGCCGAGCACCCCGCCGCTGATGCGATTGACGTCCTGCATCACATGGGACGTCAGCTGGGTGGCGTTCGCCGGCCCGAGCGCGCTGAAGAACTGGTAGATCACCAGCTCGACATCACCGCTGGCGCCGAAGAGCTTGAGGATGGCGAAGCTGAATGCGGCCAGCGGGATCAGCGTCAACAGGGTCGTGTAGACGAGACCCATGGCCCGGAAATTGATCTCGCCGCGCATCAGGTCGCGGACCACCGCGTAGAGGTAGCTCAGACCCCGGATCAGCCGGGCGGACGCGCCGGTCCCGGCGGCGGCGGCCCCGAAGAAACACCGGTCGAGAAATGCCCAGATCCGCGCCCACATGGCTGTCGAGATTAAGCGCCGCCGATGCCGCTGTCACCCACCCCGGCGCGCACCGCCGAGCAGCGTTGCCGGCCCGGCATCGATCCGGCGCGCTCTGACCGGCCGCCGCGCGCACCCGGGCCGATCAGCCGGTCCTCACGGCATGCCGCGGCGCGCGCGAATCAATTCGTACGCCTCGATGATCTGCTGTGTGCGCTGCTTGGCGTGCTCGAGCATCGACTCCGGCAGACCGTTGGCCTTGAGTTTGTCCGGATGATTCCGGCTCAACTGCCGGCGGTACGCCTTGACGATCTCCCGATCGCTGTCGCGTCCGCTCACCCCGAGCACCTGGTAGGCCTGCTCGAGCGCATCGTGCCGGCCGTGCCCGGAGGGTTCGCGGGCAAACCCGCCGGAGCGGATCCACAGCGCCGCCTCGATCTGCGCGAACTCGAATGGCGACAGGCCGATCCGGCTGGCGATGCGGCTGAGCAGCGGCCTCACGGGCCCCTCGAGATTGTTGCCGGCGAGCGCGGCGCGCACCTGCAGCTCGAGGAATACGCGCATCAGGTCCGGCCGTCCCGCGCAGGCCCGCCGCAGCGCCGCGAGCTCCGTGTCGAGATCGAACCCCGGGTGCTTGCCTTCCGTGAAACATTGGATCGCCGCCTGCACCTGCGCGGGAGTCAGCCGCAGCTGCGCCATGATGGTGCGGGCCGCGGCGATCTCCTGCTCGGACACCCGGCCATCGGCCTTGGCGAGGCAGCCCATCACGCGAAACGTCGCACGGAAGAACTGCTCACCGATGGCGGCGGCGTTGCCGGGGCCCGCGCCGCCTCTGCGCTCGGCATAGGTGTCGAACTGGTGCCCGAGGAGCACGCCGATCGCCGCCCCGAGCGGTCCCAGGCCGAACAGCAACCCCAGTGCGCCTCCGGCGAGCTTACCGGCGTATCTCATGGGTGACTCAGAGGCTCCTCAAGGTGCGTACGGGGCGGCCATGCAGTTATAGTAGCAAGCATGGACGCACAGGCCGTTTACCGCACCTCCCTGCGGGGACTCGAGAAGATCCACGAGGGAAAGGTACGTGACATCTACGCCGCGGGGCCGGACGCGCTGCTCATTGTCACGACCGACCGGTTGTCCGCCTTCGACGTCATCCTGCCCGACCCCATTCCGGGCAAGGGCCGGGTGCTCAACCAGATCTCGCAGTTCTGGTTCGAACGCACCCGCCACCTCGTTCCCAACCATCTGACCGGTCGGCCCATCGCAAGCCTGGTGAGCGATCCGGCCGAGCAGGCCCTGCTCGAGGGCCGTGCCGTCATCGTGAAGCGTCTCGCGGCGCTGCCGATCGAGGCGGTGGTGCGCGGCTACCTGATCGGCTCGGGCTGGAAGGATTACCAGAAGACCGGCGCGGTCTGCGGCATCGCGCTGCCCGCGGGTCTCGCCCTCGCCGAGCGCCTGCCGGCACCGATCTTCACTCCCGCGACCAAGGCGGCGGCTGGCCACCATGACGAGAACATCTCGTTCGCGCAGACCGAGCAGCTGGTCGGCGCGGCGCTGGCCGCGCAAGTGCGGGACACGGCCCTCGCGATCTACCAGTTCGCGGCCGCGCACGCGCTGTCGCGCGGCATCATCATCGCCGATACCAAGTTCGAGTTCGGCGTGGACGAACGCGGTACGCTGACCCTCATCGACGAAGTGCTCACGCCCGACTCCTCGCGCTTCTGGCCCGCCGACACCTACCGGACCGGACAGAGCCCGCCGAGCTTCGACAAGCAATTCGTGCGCGACTATCTCGAGCGCCTCGATTGGAACAAGCAGGCCCCCGGCCCGCGCCTGCCGGCCGAGATCATCGCGCGCACCGGCGAGAAATATCACGAAGCTCTCGCGCGGCTGACCCGATAGGACGGGCTGTGCCAGGCCCGCGACCGCCGAGGCTGCCCGCTGACGGCCGCGTGAGCCGATTTCCCACTCAGCGGACGCCCGCGTACACTCTGCTCCATGGTCACGCCCTGGATCGCCCCGTCCATCCTGTCCGCCGACTTCGCCCGTCTCGGTGAGGAGGTTGACGCGGTGATTGCCGCGGGCGCGGATCTGATTCATTTCGACGTGATGGACAATCACTACGTGCCCAACCTCACGGTGGGACCGCTGGTGTGCCAGGCGTTACACAAACGCGGGATCACCGCGCCGATCGATGTGCACCTGATGGTCCGGCCGGTCGACCGCATCGTGCCGGACTTCGCCGCCGCCGGTGCCCGCTACATCACCTTTCACCCGGAGGCGAGCGATCACGTCGACCGCACCATCGAGCTGATACGCGAGCATGGCTGCCGCCCGGGCCTCGCCTTCAATCCGGCCACGCCACTCGAGTATCTCGATTACACGCTGGAGAAGCTCGACCTGGTGCTCATCATGTCGGTCAACCCCGGCTTCGGGGGGCAGCAGTTCATTCCCTCGGCGCTGCACAAGCTGGAACAGGTCCGCGAACGGATCCGCTCGAGTGGACGCGAGGTGCGCCTGGAAATCGACGGCGGAGTGAAGGTCGAAAACATCCGGGCCGTCGCCCGCGCCGGTGCGGACACCTTCGTCGCCGGCTCGGCCATCTTCGGCAGCGCCGATTACGCCGCCACCGTGAGCGC
This sequence comes from Pseudomonadota bacterium, assembly GCA_021817875.1. Next base: position 557 of record JAKAFQ010000454.1, on the reverse strand, counting down.
CATGCGCGGGCAGATCGCCCACAGATAACACGGCCTGGGGATGCGCCGCGCGCCTCCGTGACCGGCGTGCCCATGAAGGGGCCTCACGAATACCCGAGGCCCTGCGAGGGAAAGATCAGTCCTCGTCTTCGTCCTCGTCGTCGTGCGGCGAGCCGACGGAAGTCGGCCTGGAGAGCGGCTTGACGGGCACGATCACCGGGCGGGTTCTCATCTTGGGCCGGGCGTTGAACACCACGATCGTCTTGCCCGTGGCGCGCAGCAGTCCCTGGTCCTCCAGGACCTTGAGCACCCTGCCGGCCATCTCGCGCGAGCAGCCGACCAGGCGCGAGAGTTCCTGGCGACTCACCTTGATCTGCATGCCCTCGGGGTGAGTCATGGCGTCCGGCTCATCGCACAGGTTATTGATGGCGTGGGCCACCCGGCCCGTGACGTCGACGAACGCCAGATCGCCGAGCTTGCGGTTGGTGCGGTCGAGGCGGGTGGCGAGCTGGGTCGCCAGCTCGAACACCAGCCCGGGACTTTCGGCGGCGATCTGCCGGAAGCGCGGGTAGGTCATT
>JAKAFQ010000453.1 GCA_021817875.1 Pseudomonadota bacterium | reverse complement strand
CCACCTCCTTTCGCTGGCGTTCGCTGGCCTCCACCAGCCTCCTCACAGTGCGCCAGCCGCCGGAGCGACCGCCCGAAGTTGACGGGCCGGTATCGACCCCTATGCGGAGCTCGCGATTATGCGGAGGAAGGGGACCGACCCCGTGCTTTTGAGCCACGAGGTCGGCCCGAAGTCCGCATACTTATAGCTGCTGCAGGAACGCGAGGAGCGCATCGGCCGGACGGTACCGACGCAGCTGGGTCGCCGGTTCCGCAATGCGCGCGAGCGCCTTTTCCTTCATGGCGAGATCTGCCTCGACGTATCGGTGCGTCGTGACTGGGCTTTCGTGCCCGAGCCAGAGAGCGATGATGTTGAAGGCGACGCCGGATTGCAGCAGGTGCATTGCTGTCGTGTGGCGGATCGTGTGTGGGGAGATGCGCTTCTTGGCAATGCCCGGGCAGCGACTGGCCGCGCGCTCCACGGCAAGAGCAAGGCGCTTTTCCACGTTCGAGCGAGTCATCGGCTGGCCGCTGCGGTTGGGGAGCAGCGGTGAGTCGCTTCGCAGTGACGGGTTCGTCCGCAGCCAGCTTCTCATCTCGCTCACCGTGCTCTTCCACAGCGGCACTGCCCGCTGCTTGCGGCCTTTCCCGTGAAGGTGAACGCAGGCGCCGCCATCCAAGACGACATCGGCGATGCGTACGCCGATGATCTCCGAGACGCGAGCTCCGGTGTTATAGAGCAGAGTGAGCAATAGATGATCGCGCTGGGATGTCCAGTCTGATCCGGGCTCACCGAGCACCGCGAGCATCTCCTCGCGCGTGAGAAAGCCGAGCATCGGACGCTCGAAGCGCTTCATGGGGACGCTCAGGGCGCGCTCGATGCTGTGCAGAGAGAGCACATCCCGGCGGCCCGCGAACTTCAGGAAGGTCCGAAGTGCGCTGAGTCGCAAGTTGCGGCTGCGGACTGAGTTTTGGCGCTGCTTCTCGAGATGAGCAAGGAAGGCCACGATGAGATCCGGATCGATGTCCGCCAGCCGCAACGCGGTTGGCGGCTTGCCGAGCTGGCGCTGGGCGAAGGCGAGGAAAAGCATCAGCCCGTCGCGGTAACAGGCCACCGTGCGCGGACTGACCGCACGCTGGCCGACCAGGTACTCGGTAAAGAACGACTGCACGAGAGCCGGAAAGGACGGTGACGTGGCACGTACTTCAATCATGGGGGGTGCCCTCCGAGCCCGGTGCCATGCATGACTCGAACCGCTTGCCAGCAAGACCGACCAGCTCCGGAACCCCGCTCAGGTACCAGTACGTGTTGGTCACCATCGCGTGTCCGAGGTAAGTGGATAACGCCAGCATCGCCTGATCGATGTCGGTGCCCTCGCGTTGCCAGGCGAGGATCCGGCGCACGGCGAAGGTATGCCGCAAGTCGTGCACGCGCGGGGCGTGGTGGGTGCCGCGGTTCGGCCAACGAAGCTCCGTTCGCATCGCCTGCAACACCCGGTCGACGGAGCGGCTGCAGAGCGGCGCCCCGCGGCGCCGGCCCCGGGATCCGACAAAGAACGTGCTCTCCTCGGTGGGCGTGATCCACCTGTCGCGCAGACGCCGATAGCGACGCAGTTCCTCGAGCGCCGTAGGGTGTAGGGGAACGTGCCGAGACTTGGCGAACTTCGTTCGGCGCACGGTCAGCACGCCGGTTTTGAGGTCGACATCGGCATTGCGCAGCCGAATGGCTTCCGAGACCCGCAACCCCGTGCATAGGAGCAATCCGAAGAGCGTCGCGTAGGTTGCTCCGCGAAGCGTCGGGGCAAGCTGCGCGGCTGCCCGCAGCAACTGCCCGGTCTCCTCCTCGCTGTAGATGTGAGGGGCGGTTCGCCCACCGATCGGACCGAAGGTCGTGTCGTCGGGTATCTCGGTGCGCGGCTCAAACTGCTGCAGCCAGCGCATGAACGGGCGCAGGATCTTCAGCCGCCGTGCCCAGGTGCGCGGATCAGTACTGTGACCGTGATCGCGTCGAGCCCACTCCGCCATCAGCTCCAACGTCACCGGCCGGCACTTCAGCCGATCAGCGTATCGCGTGAAGCTGTGCAGGACCTGACCCATGTGATGCAAGTCGAACCCCAGCCGCCGACGCTCCCGCAGGTACTGCTGGGCGAGCACGCTCAAGCTCTTCGAGGCGCTCATGGCCGGTGCTCCGGCCACGGCAGCGTGACCGGCGGTGGCGGCTGCGGTGGCTCCGGCGGCAAGGCCGCGGGCCAGGGCAGTGCAACGCTGCTGAGGCTGCGCCCGTCGAGCTTCGCGTAGATCAGCGTCGTGTTTAGGGAACGGTGCCGCAGAACATCCGCGACCTCCTTGAGGGAGCTGCCGCCATCGAGCAGGCGTCGGGCCATCGTGTGGCGCAGCAGGTGTGATCGGGTATAGGGCAGACCGGCTCGCTGATACGCCTGACGAATGGTCTTGCGCACCAGGTCCGCTTTGATGGGCTGGTCGCGTGGGGTCTTCCGACGCACGAAGATGCCGCGGTGAGCGGTCTTGGGGCGCTCGTGCTGCAGGTACGCGGCGATCGCGCAGCCAGTGGACTCCGGCAACGGCAGCACCTGATCGCGGCGGCTCTTGGTTCTGCGCAGCCTCAGAATGCCCTCTCGCCAATCGATGTCATCGAGCTGCAGAGCGGCGATCTCGCCGCTGCGCAGTCCGAGATCCACGGCGCAGCGCACGATCGCAGCGCTGCGACGCATAGAGGGGCCAGGCCAGTTGAGCGAGGTGAGCAACCGCTCGATCTCCTCGTCCGTGAGCGTCTTCGGCAACGAGGCGTGCTGCCAGTTCGCAGGGTAGGACAGCACACAGAGCAGCCCGCCCACCGGATCACCCGTTGTCGCGCGGAACCGGAAGTAGCCGCGCAGCGCCGAGATGACCGCGCCGACACTCGCTGGACCGTGATATCGCTCGGTCAGCTTCGCGACGAAGCGCCGGAGGTACTCCGGCGTGATCGCCGAGATCACGACCGGCCGCTCATGAAAGCGTCCCCAGAGCAGCTCGCGCACGACGCGTAGGATCGTCGTGCGGCTGCTGGCAGCAAGACCCCGCACTTGGTCCATGTGCTCATCGAAGCGATGCAACTCCTCGTCTACGGGAGTCCCTCTCTCGGCACTCGGGCCGGCTACACCGAGCACGCGCAGGACCAGCAGCAGATGGCCGAGCGCGGCGCTCGCCTCACGAGGATCAGTGTGTGTGGGCCAGCCGCAGTCGCAATGCGCAAGATGGTCGTCGCAGAAACGCGCCACGACCTTCTCATCGGTACGGCCCAAATCCAGCTTCGTGCGCTCCGCCCAGTGCCAGAAGTGCGCTGCGCGATCGAGGTAGCCGTACACGGTCTGCCGCGCGTGACCACGTTCGATCAGGTATCGCTGAAGCGCTGCAAGGGGCGCACGCTCCCGGATGAGTTCCTCGAGCGGGCGGCTGCAGCCCGGTTCGTTCTTCGTTATCGAGGCCATCGTCGTCTCCCAGGTGGTAAAACCACCCGGACTCGACGACAACGGCAAAACTATGTCCAGCTTCCTACCGCATCAGCGGCTACGAAAGCCTGGAAATCAGCTGCCACGGCGATGCCTCAGAACGAAACTCCGCATAATCGCGAGCTCCGCATAGGGGTCGACTCCGGACGATGGCAAGGCGAAGTTTTGAACCCGGAGGCACGATATGCGCCGTGGCGGGCGATGCCAACGCGAACGACCTGGGCTCTCAAAGCCCCTTCGCCGTGATCATCTTCTCAATCACCTTCGCCTTGCGGTCAACCACCAGATGCGAATATCGCTTCACCATTGCGAGCGTCTTGTGCCCCAGCACGTCGGCGATCTCGAGGAGCGAGGCGCCCTGCGCCGCGAGCATCGAGGCCGTGGTATGGCGCAGGTCATGGAAGCGGAAGTCGCTGACGCCGGCCCTCTCGAGCGCGGCATACCAGTGCGCATCGAAATGCTCATAGGGTGCATCGAGCTGCGGCTTGCCTGTCTTGGGATCGAGAACCACCGTCGGCGAGGGAAACAGGTGTTCACTGCGCGCCGAGTTCTGAAGTTTGAGCTGGCGCAACGCTTCCGGCGCTTGCCGGCGAGCGGCAGCGTGCGCTGT
>JAKAFQ010000452.1 GCA_021817875.1 Pseudomonadota bacterium | reverse complement strand
AGGAGGACTCCGTGCGGCGGTTCCCGCCCGAAGCCGCCGAGAGCTTCGGCGAGCCGTCCGCTGAGCGTACCGTGCAACTCAATCTGACATCTTAGCGCTGTGGAGGATAGGACGGGAGACGAGCGCTTGCGGCGGCTCCTCGGCGGGCCCGAGCTCGAGCCGCTGCGCCGGCGGTTGCGCTCCCGCTATGAGCGCGGCGAGCACAGCGACGCGTTTACTCTGGCCGGACTGAGCGGCACTGAGCGCCGTGCGCTCGAGGGGCTGACGGGCCGATCGGTCAGAGCGGCCGGCTCGATGCGGCTGCGCGTTTCGGAACTCGACTCCGCGTTCTCCCGCGCCGGAATCGCGCCGAGTCTGCGCTGCGCTCTCGAGCTGCTGGACGGCCCCATTCACGACCGCAAGGCGCAGCGCCAGGCACTGGAGCGCTCTTGGGGTGAGGTGCTCTCGCAGGTCAGGGACGCGCGCGTCGAGGCTCTGGTCGGGACTTCAACAGGGTCGGCACTGCTCAAGCGTCTCGCGGCCGGCGATCCGCGCGTCGCGGACTCGCTGTTGAGTCAGACGCAACGTGTTCTCGAGAGATTGCCCGAGCGCGGCATGCCGCTTGCGCAACTCGCCGCGCTCGTCCTCGGCGATGCACACGCGCTCGACGCGGGGTCTCCCGTTGCCTCGCTCGTCTTACGTGCATCGGCCGGTGACACAACGGATGAGGATCGAACGGAGCGGCCGCGCGAGCAGTGGGCTCGGCTCGGCGTCACCGTCAACGAACTGGCTGCACCGGCGCTGTGCCTCAATCTGCCAGTACACCGGTCCGGTGAGCCCGCGAGGTGGCATGGGCACTTTGGGAGCGAGCCCGTTCATCTCTCGCTGCGAAAGCTCCTGCGCGATCCTCCCGCGTGGGCCGTGGGCGATCGGGATGTCTTCGTCTGTGAGAACCCGAGCATAGTGGCCATCGCCGCCGACCGGCTGGGCGCATCGAGCGCTCCGTTGATTTGCACGGACGGAATGCCTGCCGCCGCGCAGCGCACGCTCATCTCGCAGCTGGCGGCCGCGGGTGCGCGCCTCCGCTATCACGGAGACTTCGACTGGCCGGGACTGACGATTGGCAACTTCGTCGCCGGTGCCCTCGGAGCGCAGCCTTGGCGCTTCGGCGCGGATGATTACCTCGCGGCCTGTCAGGGTGGTGAGTCGAGGCTCTCAGGACGGCGAGTAGAGGCAGGCTGGGATCCGCGGCTCGCAGCCGCGATGGTCGATCGGGGACTGGCCGTACACGAGGAGGCCGTGGCAGAAATTCTGCTGGGTGATCTCCGCGGGGCAACATTCTGACCCGCATCGGTCCAATATTAGCGACGGAGAGCGGATGCGCCGTCGCGCCGTCCTTCGGGATTGATTTCCGCCGCACTGCCCCGATCAAGGTGGAGGTCGGGCCGAGCGGATTACAGAGTAAGGTGAACTGTCCGGCAGCCGGTCAGCTTTCCAGGGTCTCGTAAGCGCGCACCCATTGCACGCCACGACAGCCGGCCGTATCAAAGGCAGATCGCAAGAGCCGATCGGTGGATCTGATCCTGCGGCGGGGTAACCGGGAAACCACACGCCCAGAGGTGCCCCCAAAGTTACCCCAATTCAGTGAGCGTTGATCCGAACGTGGCTTTGTGGGATCAGATACCTGCTTGCTGATTATGCAGGAAATCGCGTGATTTGAGTTCCTTTAATGTTATTATAAGCTAATGAATTTAAAAGAATATTATCATATGGTGCCCGGGAGAGGACTCGAACCTCCACGGTGTTACCCGCTAGTACCTGAAACTAGTGCGTCTACCAATTCCGCCACCCGGGCAGGGGTGCTCGGCTCGAGAGCCTCGCGGACGAGGCGGCGAAATCTACTCAGGGCCATGAGGGCTGTCAAATGAAAAGCCGAAGGAGCAAGTTCGGGCGACGGGACCGCCCGGGCCGGGGAGGCGGCGGGCAGGGGGCGGCGGGCGAGGCGTCCGCGACGCATCGGCGCGAGACCCGGGGCGCGACCGCTCAGGCCGGCACACGGGATTCGGCGCCGAAGCGCCGGGGCGGGCCGGCCTCCGGGTCCGGGGGCGCTGCCCGGGCGGGCACGCTCGTCGAGGGCCAGGTGAGCGCCCACCGCGCCGGCTACGGGTTCCTGCGTGTCGAGGGGATGAAGGACAATGTCTTCCTGCCGCCACCGCAGATGCGCGGGGTGATGCATGGGGATCGGCTGCGCGTGCGCGTCAGCCGCGATGCCGACGGCCGCTGGTCGGGGACCGTGGAGCAGATCCTCGAGCATGCGGTCCACGCGTTCCTCGGCACCGTGGAGGTCCAGGGCCGCAGCGCCTGGGTGACGGCGGCCGATCGGCGCCTGCAGCTGCATTGCGCCGTATCACACGAGGCGCTCAACGGGGCGCGCAGCGGCGACTGGGTGATCGCCCGCATCACCCGGCGGGCGAGCCCCGAGCATGCCGCGCACGCGCACATCGAGCGGCGGCTCGATCCGGACCGGCCGGTCGAGCTGGCGACCGAGAGCGCGATAGCGCGCTTTGCCCTGCCCGCGGAGTTTCCGGCGCAGGTGCTTCGCGAGGCGCAGGCCTGGGGCGAGCGGATCGATCCGCGCGAGGCCGCCGGACGCGAGGATCTGCGCGGCCTGCCGCTCGTGACCATCGACGGCGAGGATGCGCGCGATTTCGATGACGCGGTGTACGCCGAGCCGCACCCGGCGGGCTTTCGCCTCATCGTGGCCATCGCCGATGTCAGCCACTATGTCCGCCCGGATACGGCGTTGGATACCGAGGCGCAGGCGCGCGGCACGTCGGTGTATTTCCCGACGCGTGTGCTGCCGATGCTGCCCACGGCGCTGTCGGATCACTTGTGCTCGCTCGCGCCGCGGGTCGATCGGCTGTGCTTTGCCGCGGACATGGTGGTGAGCCGCAGCGGGATGCTGAAGAGCGCGAGCTTCTACCCGGCGGTGATGCGCTCGGCGGCGCGCCTCACGTACGGACAGGCGCACGCGGCGTTGTTCGAGGGCCGGCCGGCGGCGCGGGCCGAGCTCGGCGAGCTGCTCGGGCCGCTGCTGGTGCTGGTGGAGGTGTATCACGCGCTGCACCGGGCACGCAGCCGCCGCGGGGCGCTCGACTTCGATGCGCCCGAGGCGCAGCTGGTGATCGATGCGTCCGAGCGGGTGCGGGCGATCGAGCTGCGCGCGCGCAACGATGCGCACCGGCTGATCGAGGAATGCATGGTGCTCGCGAACGTGGCCGTGGCCCGCGCGCTCGAGAAATCCCGCACACCCACCCTGTACCGGGTGCACGGCGAGCCCGACGCCGAAAAGCTCGAGCGGCTGACGGGCACCCTCGCCGTGCTCGGCATCGATGCCCACCTGCCCGAGACCGTCGCGACACGGGATCTGCAGGCGATCGCCCGCCGCCTGGGACAGGCCCCCGAGCGGCCCTTCATCGAGTCGCTCATCGTGCGCGCGATGCCGCAGGCGGTGTACCAGCCGCTCAACATCGGGCACTTCGGGCTGGCGTTGACCCATTATGCGCATTTCACCTCGCCCATCCGCCGCTACCCGGACCTGGTCGTGCACCGCACGCTGAAGGCGCTGGTCGGGGCCGCCGGCGGCGGCGCCGTGAGCTATGCGCCGGCGCAGCTCGCCGGCCTCGGGGAGAGCACCTCGAGGCTCGAGAAACGCGCCGACGAGGCGGACCGGTACGTCGCCACCTTCCTCAAGTGCAGCTACCTGCGCGAGCGCATCGGCCAGACCTTCCGGGGACTGATCACCACGGTGGTCGAGTTCGGCTGCTTCGTGCAGATCCTCGATGTCGCCGTGGACGGGCTGCTGCACGTCGAGCAGCTGCGCGACGACGAGTACCTGATGGAGGATCACGGTCATGCCTGGCGGGGCAGGCGATCGGGACGCACGCTGCGCACCGGTGCGCACCTGCGGGTCATCGTCACGGCCGTCAACCCCATCGAGGGCCTCGTCGACCTCGAGCTGGCCGATGAACCCTAGAGTCGGCGCATGAGCCGGCCACGCGGCCGCAGAGCGGAAGTTCCCGGGCGTCCCGCCGCGGCCCGCCACGGGTCGGGCGCGGC
>JAKAFQ010000451.1 GCA_021817875.1 Pseudomonadota bacterium | reverse complement strand
GAAGCCGAGCTTCAGCGACCATGAAGGTTCGCTGTCCGAGACGCTGAATCTGCCGCAGGTTTTCACGAAACCCTGGCAGAGGGACTCGATGAAGGGCAGCTGGTCCCAGGAGTACCGGCCTCCTACGGTCGCAAACCACCGCGGCGCGAACCGGTAGGTCGCGGAGGCGAAAACCGCCTCATTCCGATGCTTCGGATCGACATCGAGCGACGGCCCCGGCCCACCGGCGCTTGCGAAGCTCAGTGTGAGTGGCGCACTTGCATTCAGGTAATACAGCCCGGCCACCCAGCTGAAGCTGTTCTGCACCGGCGAGAGCAGGTCGATCTCCTGCGTGAACGTCTGGTACCATTGTCTGCGGATTTCGGTCTGCCGACTCGGAGCGGACGATGCGTCGATGTCGTCGTAATCCCGCTCCACCGACTTGTCCCATCCCGTCACCGACTTTACCTCGAGGTAATGGGACGCGTGCCAGTCGACATTGAGCGTCGCCCGCTGGCCCGACAGACGAAAGTATTGCGCAGTGCTGTAATCGATCACGAACGGCTTGTTTTGGATCGAAGCCGCGTAGGGATCTACCGACGCGGGATTGAATCCGGAAATCGCGGCGGTGTAATTCACCATGTCCGGCTTCAGCGCCGGACCGTCGTTGCTGCTCTGGAAGGGCTCGAATTTCAGCACTGCCCTGAGGTCCGTGTTCGGCTCGAACAGCAATTGCGTACGGACCGAGGTGTAATTCACGTTGCCCGGCTGGTTGTTGTTGCCCGGTATGATGCCAGAGGGCGGCTGCTGGCCGACGTTATACGTGAAACTGCTGCGCGACTCATGCACGAACGCGACGCGAGCGGCCCATTGGGCCGATATCGGAAGATTCAGAGCCCCCTCGGTGCGATACTCGTTGTAGTTACCGAAAGTCTGCTCGATGTATCCGCCGGTGCGGCCGAGCGACGGCTGCATGCTGTTGATGAATATGGCGCCGCCGTCGGCGTTCGAACCGACGAGCGTGCCTTGTGGTCCGCGCAGCACCTCGACGTCCTTGATGTCGTAGAATGCGTCGACCTCGAGCGGAAAGTACGGATCAAAGAAATTGTCGAGATAAAAGGCCACGCCGTCCGAGGACGATGGATTCGTCTGCTGCAGTCCGACGCCGCGAATGTTGACGAAGCTGGTGGTATAGACCGTCGGCTGAAACGACAGAGACGGGACGATATGCTGCAGGTCGCGGCTATCGACGATACCCTGCTCCACCAGTTGGTGGCCGCTGGCGGCAATCGCCGAGACCGCGATGTGCTGCAGATTTTCACTGCGGCGCTCGGCCGTGACGATCACTTCCGCCAGCTGTCCCCGCGAATCATGGGCCGCCGCTGACGGGCTCGGTCTATTGCCTGCGGCAGGGCTCTGTGCGCCGGCGTTCGGGCTGGCCAGCGTCATGCCCAAAGCGCCGCCGAGCGTCAGCATGGCGGCCACGGCCATCGAGCGTTGAGACCCCGGTTTTTTCATTGTCTGCGCCCCCCCGGGCATCTGTTACTTCATCTGGCAACTTTGCTTCGTTGACCTGCAGCGAAGTGTCGACCGTTTGGCCGGATGTTGAATACCCTGCGGCGGCATCGTCTCGCCCGATGACCGGTCCTATGCGTCACGAGTCGCTGCTGCATGCGCGGCGCGCCAGATCCGCACCGGAACTACCAGAGCCCCGATCTCCGGCATGCGTGTGGGCATGACCGGTCCGGCGAGCTCGATGCGGCTGGTCCGTTCCAGCAACTGTTCGAGCGCGAGACGCAGCTCGAGGCGGGCGAGCGCGGCACCGACGCAGTGGTGCGGTCCTCGGCCGAACGCGAGATGTTCGCGGATGTTCGGCCGGTTCAGCCTGAACTCGTTTGGTTCGGGAAACACGGCCTCGTCCCGGTTGGCGGACGCGTAGACCAGCGCGATGGGCTCGCCGGGATGAATGGTCCTCCCGTGAAGGGCAACGTCATGGGTACAGGTGCGCGCAAAACCGCGATAAGGGGTGTACAGGCGCAGGAACTCCTCGAGCGCCGCGGGCAGGTTCTGCGGGTTGGCGCGCAGCTCGCTTTGCAGGTCCTGATGGCGACACAGGTGGGTGACGATGCTGCCGATCACGATCGTCGGCGCGATGATCCCCACCACCAGCACCTGCCGTACCGTGCCGATCAGCATTTCCTCGGGCAGCGGCTGTCCGTTGTGCCGCGCCGCAATCAGCGCGGCGACCGGGTCGACGGCCGGGTCTCGGGGCATGCGACGGCCGTCAGCGATCAGCCGCTTGGCGATCTCGTACAGCTGCAGACTGGTTTCGCGAACGCGTTCGTCGTGAGCCGATTGCACGGAGAGGTTGTACTCGCGACCGATGGCACTCAGTCGCGTGGCATCCTCCGCTGAGAGATTCATCCATTCGGCAAAGACTCGGATCGTGACATAGCTGGAGAAATCGGCGCAGATATCGCCGTGTCCGCGCTCGAGCAGAGGCTCGAGCGCCTGGCCGACGATGCCGCGGATGGGAGCTTCGAGCCTGGCAACCGCCTCTTCGGACAGTAACGGATTCAATGCGCGTCGGTAGGGCGTGTGCTCCGGCGGGTCGAGGTGCAGCGGGGGTCTGCGGCCCGTGAACGCAACCTTGGGAACGACATTCTGGACCGAGGTGATATACGTGCGTGAATCGGACGCAGCGCGGTGCACGTCATCGTATCGAAGCAGCGCCCAGAAGCCATTCCACGCTTCTGCGCGTGCGACCGGACACCGCTGGCGCAACTCCGCATACAGCGCGTGCGGGCTGTCGAAGGTCTCGGGCGCCAGCGGATCGAAGTCGGGGGCGTCCTCTGCCGGGCGCGCGGAGGCAGGCAAATCGCTATCGCTCATAGCGAAGAGTGTAAGCGCTTGCATTGATCTACGTCAAGACTGTATTCGGGCCCGATCGCGGGCTTAAACTGCTGCCGATCATCGCCTTGGCTGCCGACCCATGCGCTTGACCCGCAATGCTTCCGATGGCTCTCGTGATCCTCCGATCGAGGCGCTGTCCGTGCTGTACCTGCTGAGCTTCGTGCCCTATGCCACACTGACCCGATGGCTCGCGACGATCCCGTTTGCGCCGCTCGGAAGGGCGCTGACCGGCCTCGAGGAGCTGCCGGCGGTCATCCTGATGAGCGGACTGCTGACCTACCTGTTCGTGTGGTCGAAAGGCTGGTGGCGCGAAGCGCACAGCAGCACCCTGCTCGGCCGGCGAGTGCCGCACCCGACACGGTGGACCGTGATTTCGGGATTTGGTGCGGCACTGATGCTCTTTACGGTTCCGCTGTCGTTTACGTTCCGCGGGGTGAGCATCCCCTTCATGCAACTGCTGATGCGCGGCGATGTGCTGCTGGTCGCCCCCTTGGTCGATCTGCTGCTCGGTCGGCGCGTGCGCTGGTATTCCTGGGTGGCGCTGGGGCTGGTCGCTCTCGGGCTGATCATCACCATCCATGCGCGCGGTGGGCTCTATCTTCCCGCCCTGGCAATCGTCACGATCGTGCTGTACACCGTCGGATACCTGATGCGGCTGCTGATGATGACCCGCGTCGCCAAATCGGGCGATGCACGCGCCAGCAGAGGCTACTTCGTCGAGGAGCAACTGGTGGCGATTCCCGTGGCGCTGGTCGGGCTAGCGCTGCTGTCGATTTTTCACCTGGGAGAACAGGGCAATCAGCTCGGATACGGCTTCGTACGGGTGTGGACGAGTGCTCAGCTGCCTTATCTGGTCGTTCTGGCCGCGCTGCTGTTCTTCATCTCCATATTCGCGGTGATGATTCTGCTCGATCGGCGGGAGAACACCTTCTGCGTTCCATTCGAGCGATCGGCGAGCATTCTCGCCGGGCTCGCGGCCACGTATCTGCTCGCAGCCATGAATCTGGGCGCCCTACCCTCTGACGCCGAGGTGGGCGGCGCGGTGCTGCTCATCCTCGCTATTGCACTGCTGTCCCTGGCGCCGAGATTCGCTGCGCCGGCAGCCGCGCGCGTCGGGCAGCGCCGTGATGCCTCGGCCTGACAACGGCATCGTGCTCGCGACCGGAGATATCGCTCCGGATCGCGGCAATGCGGCGGAGTGCTTTGCGGCCACG
>JAKAFQ010000450.1 GCA_021817875.1 Pseudomonadota bacterium | reverse complement strand
CCGACGGTGTTCGTGCACAATTACGGACTCACGGCGGCGGACGCCGGCATGCTTCTCGGGGTCGCGACGTTGCTGGGAGGAGTTCCGGGAACCGTCACCGGAGGCATGTTAGGCGACTATTGGGGCAGGGCCGGACGCGTCGGCGCACGGTTTCGTCTGACGATCTTCTGGTCGTTGACCGTTATTCCTGCAACTATCGGGATTACCATGTTCGGCGCACGCATGGCCGCGTTTTCATGGTTTGTAATGTTTTTCATTCAAAGCATGTGCTATGCGAGCGGCACTGCCGTCATGCAGGATATGACTCCACCGCGATTCCGCGGAAGGGCTGTTTCGGTCTGGTACCTGGTGACAGGCGTGGGCGGATACTCACTCGGACCCACGGCGACTGCACTGGTGACCGATTCAGTATTTCACCGCCCGCTCATGCTTCCCTATTCCATCCTGGTCGTGACGGTTTTCGGCGCAGCCCTGACGCTACCGTTGGCTTGGTACGGGCTGCGCCCGTTTCAACGGGCGCGGGACGCCGTGAAACTGGGCGAATCCACGCTTTCCAGGACATGAGGCTGCTTCGCACGTCAGCGCACATCGCGCCATGGATTGCCTATCATTCCGGTCACGCGATCGACGCGATTTACCATCCGCCCGTAGTCTTCACGGATGAAGCACGCGAGATTCTCTTCGAAGATGTCGAGCGCCCGGTCGAGATACTCCGGGAAGCGGCCGGCGATATGCGGCGTGATGATGACGTTTTCCATTTCCCACAGCGGACTTTCCGGCGGCAGCGGTTCCGGATGGTTCGCATCGAGCGCCGCACCGCCGATACGTCCTTCTCGCAGAGCAATTATCAGTTCCGCGTTGTTCACCAACGGTCCGCGCGCAACGTTGATCAGAAACGCGGTCGGCTTCATGGCGGCCAGAAACTCCCGGCTCACCACACCGACATTGTCGCGCCTCAGCGGAGCAAGGAGCACCACATAGTCCGACTTTCCAAGCACGGAGTTCCGACTTTCCGGGGAATGAATCTCATCGAATCCGGGCGCCATGTCCGTTCTGTTGCTCATCCCCAGCGTGCGCATGCCCAGCGCCTGGCATTTCTTCCCGAGAGCCTCCGCGATCGCGCCGACACCATACACGCCCACGGCCTTGCCCTTCAAAAGCAGAGAATCCCATGGCAGCCAGCGCTTTGCTCGCTGGTCGAGCACAGCTCTGCGGAAGTCGCGGCTCAGGGCGAACATCATGCCCAGCGCGGCTTCCGAAACCGGGTCAGCGTGAATGCCCCGCGTGTTGGTCACGATCACGTCATTGGCAAGACCGACGACGCTGACGATACGGTCCACTCCGGCTCCCAGGCCGTGGATCCACTTGAGTTTTCCGGCCATTCGCCCGAAATCCTCCCGCAACGCAAAGCTGACAATCACGTCTGCGGCCTCGACATAGGGGGCCGCATCGTCCAGCGTGTAGGCGAAATGCAGCTCGTGCCGAGGCAGTCGTCTCGCGGCGGTTTGCGCCGCGCCGCGCCACAGCGGCTCCGGATCGGGGAAAATGAGCAGAATGTCCAAGGCCCGGTCGAGCATGAGTCGCCTCCCACGAGATGGGTCGTTCGGCAGAACATCAGAGGCGACGACCTTTGCCACGTGTTCCCGGTCGGCCTCCTTTTCGATCTTATGCCACGGCGAGCGCGCGACGCAAAATTGATAGCGTCAATCCCCGGCATGCGTATCGGTCATTTCTCTTCAGGAATCCGGTGTGCTACAGATATGACCGTTCCGCTCTGGCCAGACGGCGCTAATCGATGCCGGCACACCGCGTATCGCTAGTTTCATGATCTGTTGAACCAAACCATGAAATCGACTCTAGACGATGTGAGGAGGATCTTCGCAGTATCGAGCGGCGAGCTCGAGCGGCGGTGGCTACTGATCCGTGAGCACATGATCGCCGCCAATTTGGACGTGGCGATTTGCGTCGCCAGTGATCCGCATCTATCCGGGTATTCCCGCTGGCTGACTGATTCGCCGTACGCGTATCGCCGCGTAGTGATGTTCTTTCGTGACGATCTGATGACGTTGATCGATCATGGCAGACATGGCACAAGGCGTCGGCATGATGGCGACAGCCGGCAATATATTGGCGTCGGCGAGGTCATTACCGTAGGGGAATTTCCGTCGGTACACTATACACAGAACTACGAGGCGGACCTCGTGCTCCGAGTGCTAGAGGAGAAAGGCTGCCGCAGAGTCGGGCTCATCGGAATCAAGAGCATGCCACATGCGTTCGCCGCGGCGGTTGAAGCCGGGTTTCGAGGCGATATTGTCGACATCACCGAATATGTCGATCACTGCAAGGCGATCAAAAGCCGCGAAGAGATCGGAATTTTGCGGCGCTGTGCCGGCATACAGGATGCGATATTTCGGAAGCTGCTCACGATGATTCGGCCTGGCATGCGGGATTGCGAAGTGGTGGCGGCTGCGAGTTACATAAGTCGCGGCATGGGTTGCGAGTCCGGGGCAATCCTGGTCGGATCCGCGCCTCCGGACGAGCCGGCTCACATGCTCGGTGAGCACATGCAGGGGCGGACGATCTGCGCCGGAGATGTCGTGTGCGTTCTGCTTGAAAACGCGCCACTGGATGGATATTTCGTCGAGCTGACGCGCTCAGTGTGTCTCGGCAAGGCGCCATCGGAGTTGCTCGAGCGATGTGAGCAGATGCGCAAGGCGCAGGAGTACACACTCTCGCTTCTCAAGCCCGGGACGGCGTACCGAAGCGTACACGAACTGTACAACGAATATATGGTGAGCCAGGGCCTGGAAGGTGAGGAGCGCATTTTCGCCCACGGCCAGGGATATGATCTGGTGGAAAGACCCTTGGTGCGGCGCGATGAAACGATGGCTGTGAAGCCCGGGCATTGCCTCGCGATTCATCCGTCGGTCTTTACGAGCGCGGCTTTTGCGGTCGTGTGCGACAACTACCTGATTGAGGACGACGGTCCCGGTAGTTGTCTTCATCAGACCGAAAAGAAGGTATTCGAGATTTAGCGCGCGTCCTTTGACCTGCGGGCAATCATCGGATCGTTACCGCAGATCGCCTGCTATCCGTCTCGGCATCAGGATATGGCTTATACGTCAACGCACAAGGCCGGCCGCCGCCTGCCGGCCCCGACAGCCTATCCGCACTTCGACTCACCGCAGTTGAGACACGTCATGCAGCCGTCCATCATCACGACGGCGGCGGTGCTGCACTTGGAGCAGAGCTGCGCGCCCTCGGGGAAATCCGACTTCGCGAACGCATCGGTCTGACGGGTGCGCGCCTCGTATTCGGCCCGCTTCTCGTCGACCAGGCGCTGCTGGTGTTCGTCGAGCTGCGGCTTGCGCAGCAGGCCGATGGTCTGCAGGTGTCGCTCGATGACGTAGCCGAGCTCCGCGATGATGGACGGCATGAACTTCCCGCCGGGCTGCCAGTAGCCGCCGCGTGGATCGAACACGGCCTTGAGCTCATCGACCAGGAAGGTGACGTCGCCGCCCTTGCGGAACACCGCCGAGATGATCCGGGTCAGCGCGACGATCCACTGGAAGTGATCGAGATTCTTCGAGTTGATGAAGATCTCGAACGGGCGGCGCTGCTCGTACTCCGTGTCCTCGTTGAGCACGATGTCGTTGATGGTCACGTACATCGCGTGGTCGGAGATCGGTGTCTTGATCTTGTAGGTCGAGCCGATGAGCACTTCCGGGCGCTCTAGCTTCTCGTGCATCCGGATCACCTGAGCCAGGTGGCCGTGCTTGTCGCGGACCGTTGCCGGTGTGGGCGGCGCTGAGCCGGTCGGGGCCGGGGCCGCCTCGTTGGCGGTCGACGCTTTTGCGGCGGCCTTGTCGGCAGGCTTGTCCTCCGGCTTCTGCACCTCGTACTTGACGATCTTTCGTTCGATCTTGATGGTCATGACGCGACCCCCGGAAGCCCGATCATGCAGTCGTCGGCCGCAGCCGTCTCAATATCGCCCATAGTACCCGTCGCGCAGCGCATCAAACAGATTCGCCGCCATGTGCATCTCGCCGTCGTATTCGATCTGTTCGTCGCCCCGCACTTCGACGACCGAGCCGTCATCGAGTGTGAA
>JAKAFQ010000449.1 GCA_021817875.1 Pseudomonadota bacterium | reverse complement strand
ATCGGTCGGGGTCGTGGCCGTGACCGGCCGGCAGCCCCATTTCTCGAGCACCGCCGCCATGCCGAGCAAGGCATCGGCACTGTCGTCGATCACCACCACGGTGAGCGGCCGCGCGCCGCGCGAGCCCGCCGGCGCGCCCGGCCAGGCCATCTCCGGCGGCAATTCGACCGAGGCGGTGCCGTAAGGCACGATCACGGCGAACAGCGAGCCTTTGCCGGGCTGTGACCGCACCACCCGGCCGAGCGAGAGCATCTGCGCGACGCGGCTGACGATCGACAGGCCGAGTCCGATTCCGACACTGTCGCGCCGGGCGCCGATCGGCACCTGATAGTACGGATCGAAGATCGCCTCCAGATGCTCGGACTCGATCCCGACGCCCGTGTCGTATACGCAGATCATCAGGCCCTCCGGCCGCCGGCGGCAACCGACCAGCACCCGTCCGGCGGGCGTGTAGCGAATCGCATTGCTGATGAAGTTGCGCAGCACCGTCTCGAGCAGGCGCAGATCCGTATGCACCCAGGCCCTGCTGCGGCTGATGCGCAGCCGGATACCCGCCGCGCGCGCCACCGCCTGGAACTCCGGCCCCAGCCGATCGAGCAGCGCCGCGACGGGGAAATCGTCGAGCCGCGGCTCGATCCCGCCCGAGTCGAGACGCGCGACGTCAAGGAGCGTCCCGAGCAGATTGTTCAGCGACGCCAGTGCGAGACGCGCGCGCTGCAGCAGACTGCGGTCGCTCTCGGTCATCGCCTCCTCGGCGATCGACTCGAGAAACAGCACCGCGGAGTTCAGCGGCTGGCGCAGATCGTGGCTCGCGGCCGCGAGAAACCGGGTCTTGCTCTGATTGGCGAGATCCGCCTGCTGCTTCGCCTGCTTCAGCGCCAGCTCGATCTCGCGGCGTGACTCGAGCTCGCGCGACAGGCGCGCGTTGAGCAGCTCGTACTGCTCGGTGCGCAGACGAATGGCCTCTTCGAGCTTCGCCGCCGCCTGGAACCAGGAGAACGAGGTGCCCTGGTCATCGACCGCGCGCTCGACCCGCACCATCAGGGCATGCACCGTCTTGCGCAATGCCCGGTTCTGCGCCTCGAGCCGCGCGAGCCGCCGCTCGAGACGCGCCCGATCGGCGCTTCGGCCCGTTTTGCTCTGCGTGGTCATGCTGCGCGGGATGGCTTATTTCGCGGCCGCCACCGCGAGGCAGGTGAATGAATTGTTCACGTGGATGGTATTGAACTGCTCACCGAGCGTCGCGAAGCCGACGACCCGATGCTTTTCGAAAAGGCTGCGCACGGCTGCCGTCAGGCCATGGCGCTCCATGTACGCGGTGCGCGCCGCGCAATCGAAGCCGATGACGAGGTCCGGCGCTCCGAGCGTCTGGCTCAGGGTCTCGAACGTCCCGGTCAATCGCTCGAGCAGGTCCACCGGCTGCGCCACGGTGACCACCAGGCCGGGCTCCATCGCACAGGCGAACTCGATCGAGCCGTCCGCGTAGATGCGCTGCATTCCGCGGGCGAAATATTGTCCGCCGGCCTTGATCATCAGGGGATAGGGCGCGAACGCATCGGCGTCTTTCGGCACGGACCTCAGGCCGCAGGCGGCGGCGTAGACCTTCAGGGCGCTGCGTCCGTTGATCTCACGCACCAGCCGCCGGTCGGGATCGGCGTCCGTGACCACCAGCCGCCGGCGGCCGGGAACGAAGTTGTGATGGCTGAGCGCCCGCACCGGATCGCAGCCGGCGACGAGGCAGAGCACGGCTCCGCCACGCACCGCGCGACCCCGATGCAGCACCCGGGTGGCGGTCGCGGACTGTCCGAGGGGATTGAAGTAGACATCCCCGGCCGAGCCGCCGACCAAGGGCACGCCGCCGAGCTCCGTGCCGAGCGCGGCCACCATCCGCTCCTCGCCGCATGGTTCGGCATCGACCAGCAGCAGGGCGAACAGATGGGACCACCGGGAATCCGTGCCGCGCCTCAGGCGGCGCAGCAGCGACTGCACGATCTGCCGCGCATCGGGCAGCGCGAACTGACCGACGTCCTCGATGAGCGCCTCCGCCACTTTGAAGCGGCTTGCGGGAAGGTGAAATCCCGTGACCCCCTCCTGGAGGAATCCGGCCGGCCCGATCGCCCGGCCGGTGGCCGCACCGATCACCCGCTCGTGGCCCGCCGTCCGCAGGGCCCGGCCCAGCTTGCCGAGATCGTGTCCGGTGGTGGCGAACAACACCGTGAAGCCGTCCCGTTCCGGCGGCAACTGCGCATGCAGGGCGTCCGCCACGGCCTGCTCGCCGGCGCCCGCCGCGCCGAGCAGCGTGATGCGCCGGGATCGATGCTGTGCGACATCCACGTGAAGCTCCGCTGCTGCGCCGTCCGCCGCCCGCCCCGGTCGGCGGCAGCCTAGCGCTTCCTCTCTGAGGCGAGCTCGGCGAAATCCTCTTCCCAGAACTCGCGCGGATTGCGCTCGCCCGCGCCGGCGCGTCCAAACTCGGCGTTGCGCAGTTCGACGCGGCGGATTTTTCCTGAAATGGTCTTCGGCAGCGCATTGAATTCGATGCGTCTGATGCGCTTGTACGGCGAGACCCGCGCGCGGATATGCTCGAAAATCGACAGCGCGGTGAGGGCATCCGGAGAGTGCCCGCCCGCCAGCGTGACGAACGCCTTCGGCACGGACAAGCGCAGCGGATCGGGACTCGGCACGACGGCGGCCTCGGCCACCGCCACATGCTCGATCAGCACGCTCTCGAGCTCGAACGGACTGATCCGGTAATCGGACGACTTGAACACGTCGTCCATGCGTCCGATGTAGGTGAGATACCCGTCGGCATCCCGGGACGCGACGTCCCCGGTGTGATAGAAGCCATCGCGCATCACTTCGGCGGTGCGCTCCGGATCGTCGATGTAGCCATGCATCAGGCTCAGCGGACGCTGTGCCAGATCGATGCAGATCTCCCCCTCCTCACCGATCCGGCCCTCGGGGTCGCGCAACACGATGGGGTAGCCCGGCAGGGGCCGGCCCATGGAGCCGATCTTGACCGGCTGACCCGGGCAGTTGCCGATCTGAGCGGTGGTCTCGGTCTGTCCGTAGCCGTCCCGCAGGGTCACCCCCCAGGCCTGCCGGACCTGCTCGATGACCTCGGGATTGAGCGGTTCGCCCGCGCTCACCGCCTCGCGCAGGACCACGGGCCAGCGGCCCAGATCCTGCTGGATCAGCATGCGCCAGACCGTCGGCGGGGCGCAGAAGGTCGTCACCCGGCAACGCACGAGTTGCTCGAGCAGCGCGCTCGGATCGAACCGCTCGTATTGGTACGCGAGCACACAGGCTTGTGCGTTCCACGGCGCGAACAGGCACGACCAGGCGTGCTTCGCCCAGCCCGGCGAGCTCAGATTGAGATGAACGTCCCCGGGCCTCAGGCCGATCCAGTACATCGTGGACAGATGTCCGACGGGATAACTCGCCTGCGTATGGGCGACGAGTTTCGGCCGCGCCGTGGTTCCGGAGGTGAAATACAGGAACAGCAGATCCTCCGCGCGGGTGCGGCGCGCCGGAACGAACCGCGCATCGCCCTGCCGCGAGCGCGCGTAGTCGGCCCACCCCGGCACCGGCTCGCCGACCGCGATCCGGATCGGCACCCCGGGATCCGCGCCGAACCGCGGCGTCAGCCGCGAGTGGCTGATGATCGCCTTGACGTGTCCGCGCGCGATGCGGTCGGCAAGGTCACCGTGCTCGAGCAGCGTGGTCGCCGGAATGATCACCGCGCCGAGGCGGATCGCCGCCAGCATCGTCTCCCACAGCGGCACCACGTTGCCGAGCATGACCAGGATCCGGTCACCGTGTCCGAGCCCGAGGTCGGACAGCCAGTGCGCGAGCTGAGCGGAACGGCGGGCCAGCTGCGCGAAGGAGAGCGTCTCGTCGAGCCCGGCATCGTCCACCACGCGCAAGGCCGGCTGCTCATTGTCACGGGCGATCACATCGAAGTAATCACTCGCCCAGTTGAACTCACCGAGCACCGGCCAGGCAAACTCCCGGCTTGCCGCGACCCAGTCCTCCCGCCGACGCAGCAGCCGGTCTCGTGCCTCGATGAATTGCTTCGTGGCGCTCATGCCGCCCCCCATTGAAAGAACCGGACGTCCAACCGTCT
>JAKAFQ010000448.1 GCA_021817875.1 Pseudomonadota bacterium | reverse complement strand
TGCCGGCCCCCGATGCCGACCCGGCCGACCAGGTGGAGGAGGCTGAATGGGAAAGCGACTCCTCGGTCCGCCTGCGCGGTGCGCTCGAGAGACTCGACGCGCGCAGCCGCGACATCCTCGAGCGGCGCTGGATGCGCGAGGACAAGTCGACGCTGCACGAGCTCGCTGACCAGTACGGGGTGTCGGCCGAGCGCATCCGCCAGATTGAAGCCAACGCGCTCGGCAAGCTGCGCGGGATCATGGGGCCGGAGCCGGTCCCGGCCTGAGACCGCGGCGCGCCGCACACGCTCACTGCGCCGCCGCCAGCGCCGCCGCCAGCACCGCGGCGGCCACCCGCTCGTGAACGCCCTTGTCGAGCGGATCGGGCACCAGGGCATCTTCCTGCGCCAGAGGTGCCAGCTCCGCCAGCGTCTGCGCCGCGGCCATCAGCATGCCGTCCGTGAACTGCTTGGCCTTGGCGGCGAGCACACCCTTGAACAGCCCGGGGAACGCCAGGACGTTGTTGATACCCTTGCCGTCGGCCGCGAACGCCGCGCCGTGCTCGCGCGCCACCAGCGGCTCGATCTCAGGATCGGGATTCGACAATGCGAGAATCACCTGGACCGGCCGGACCCATTCGGGGCGGATGAGGTCCTTGACCCCGGTGGTGGCGACCACGATGTCGGCGCGCTGCATGATCTCCTCCAGGCCCGCCCCTTCGGCGCCCAGCCCGCGGATGCGAGCGATCGCCTCGGGATTGCGGTCCGCACCGAGCACGCGGTTGACCCCATAGGCGCGCAGCAATCGCACGATTCCCGTTCCGGCCGCCCCCAGCCCGATCTGCCCGACGGTACTGTCCGTCAGGCTGCGCCCGGCGCGCCGCGCGGCATTGATCAGCGCCGCGAGCGCCACGACCGCGGTGCCGTGCTGGTCATCGTGCAGCACCGGCTTGTCCAGCCGCTCGCGCAGAGCGCGCTCGATCTCGAAACACTCCGGTGCGGCGAAGTCCTCGAGCTGGATGGCGCCGAAGGACAGGTGGATGCCGGCGATGAGTTCGACGACCCGCTCAGGGCGCGTCTCCTCCAGCAGGATGGGCACGCCGGACAGTCCGATCAGATCGGCGAACAGCGCCGCCTTGCCCTCCATGACCGGCAGGCCGGCGAGCGGACCGATATTGCCCAGCCCGAGAATGGCCGTGCCGTTCGTCACGATCGCCACGGTCTTGTCGATGCTGGTGTACTCGTGCGCGAGCTGCGGGTCCTGCTCGATCGCCAGACACACCCGCGCCACCCCGGGGGTGTAGACGTCGCGCAGCGTCTGCAGCGTGTTGATCGGCAGGCTCGCCGCCATGTGGATCTTGCCGCCGCGATGCCGGTTGAATACCCGGTCGGACTTGCCGATGAACCGCGCGTTCGGCAGCTGGTCGATGCGCTCGTACAGGCCATAATTGGCCTCCTCGTCCATCTCCAGGGTGATTTCCCAGAGCGTTCGACCCTGCACGCGCCGCACCGCCGTCAGGTGCTGAATCGTCAGGCCCGCCTCGGCGATCACCTGCAGCACCGCAGCCAGGCTGCCCGGCTGATGGACCGTCTCGACGATCAGAATCTCCGGTATCTTCATGGTCTTCGCTGTCCACTCCCGTAACGCGCAGGCCGCACTATAAAACGGCCTGACCGACCGATGGCTTAAACGATCTGATGCAGTCTTGGCTCAAGCTCGCTCTGCTGCTCCTGGTGAGCCTGGTGCTGCCCTGGGACGGGGTGCGCTATGCCCGCCAGATGCAGGCGGCCTTGCGCCAGAGCGAACGGCAGAACCTGCACTCGCTGGCCGTCACCCTCGCCGCCTCTATGCAGGGCCGCATGCGCCTGATCTACCGCTATCCGGCGCAGGGGACGCGCGCCGGTGCCTTTGATCTGATCCCCGTGCCGCTGCCGGCGCCGATCGACCTCGCGGGCGGCGCCGCCGGCGGGTCGACGCTCGCAGGCCTCGAGCGCCGCTACGGCACCGGGCCGCGCCACTTCGAGGTCGTGAGCGGCGTCAACGGCCGCGTCCTCTACGTGCTGGTCCGTGTCACCGATCCGCACGTGGTGTTCGACGCCCCGCTCGCCGATCCGCTGCGCCGCAGCACCCGGGGCGATCGCATCTGGCTCGGCTTTGCCGGTCCGCAGGGGCATTCCCATAGCGAATTCCTGGCCTTGAGCGGCGCCGGCCCCGTCATGGCGCATCGGATCGTGCGCGGCGAGTATGGCCGCCGGCGCGCGCTCATCGATCCGCGCATCGGCGGCGCACTGCAGATGCGTCCCGGCGGCTACGACCTCGAACTGTCGATCCCACTGTCGATGCTCGGCGGCCCGTTCGGCATCGAGGTCGACGATCGGGCTGCCCGCGGCGGCGTGCCGCTTCGCTACGGCATGCTTCAGCCCGACACCCGGCGCGCCCGGGGAGGCCTGATTCTCGCCTCGGCGGCACTGCCGCCGTACCTGAACCGCCTGCTGCGCGCCGGCCTGAGGCTGTCGGTCACCACCCCGACGGGGCAAGCACTGGCCGCGGCCGATCGGCCCATCCCACCGACGATCCCCGCGCCGCAACCGGGACTGCTCGCGCGGTTGTTCCGCCGGCTGACACGCTCCGAGCATCACGCACGCATCACGGCGACCGCGCCCATTCCCGGCTTGGGCGGTCGCGGCGTGATTGCCCGCCTGCGGATCACCGAAACGTCGAACCGCTGGTCGCAGCTGCGCGACCGGACGCTGGAGAGGATGTTGAACCTGACTCTCGCGACCAGCGCACTGGCCCTCCTGGTGGCGATCGCTCTGACTGTTCAGATCGCCGCGCGGGCCTGGCGACAGCGCGTGCAACGCCCGACCCAACCCGGCGGCGACAATCACGACCGCTGAGGCGGGGCGCGGCGCGCGCCGTGCCGCAATTTTGCTTGCATCACGCGGGCATCTCGCGCACCATTCGCGCCGCGTCGCGGGGTGTGGTGCCGCCCGCGGCGCCCAGCGATGGCGGTCCGGACCCTCAGGAGGTGTGGCGAGCGAAATGAAGCAACGAACTGCGTCGCCCGATCGTGATCCCCGTCCCGCTCTGTGCAGCGTCAATTCGTATCTGGAAAGGAATTTTCCGGATTTTTTCGCCGAAGCCCGTTTCCAGGTCGGCGATGACGACTACTTTCTCTACGCGCGCTTCGGCCAGTACCTGGCCCGCACCATCGAACAGAACCGCGCGCCCCGCCAGAAAATCAACCGCGGCTTCACCGTGCTCAACAAGATGGCCCGGGCCTCAGCACGGCATCCCGGCATCCGCCAGATGCTGGTCTCCGGTCCGCTCGAGTACATCGTCGATGCGCCCAAGGCGCGCGCCCTGGCGCGCAAGCGCCTCTCGGCGGTCGCCCAGGGATATCTCGAGAGTCTCTGCGAGTAGCCCGTCATGAGCACGGCGCGCGGCCAGATTCCGGCGGACGAGGCGCGCGAGGTCAATCGATTCTGGTTCGGTCCGGCGCCACTCGGAGCGCACACGGTGCGTGACCGCCAGTCGCTCTGGTTCGGTGGCGTGAGCGGTACGCCGCAACAGGCGGCGATCGACCAGATGATCCGTGAGCGCTTCGGCGCCCTGATGCAGCGCGCGGCCGACGGGGCACTTAAGGCCTGGGCCGCGAGCCCCCACCGGCGCCTCGCGCTGATCCTGCTGCTCGATCAACTTCCGCGCAACGCCTACCGCGGTACCGCGCGTGCTTTTGCCAGCGACGCGCCTGCGCTGGAACTTGCGCTCTCGGGGATCCAGGCGGCGGCCGACGCAGCGCTCTCGCCGCTCGAGCGGCTGTTCCTGTGCGTGCCGCTGCAGCACGCCGAGCGGCTGGACGTGCAGGATGAGTCGGTCGCGGCGTTCCGACGGCTCCTCGAGGAGGCGCCGAGTGAGCTGCGACCGTTCTTCGCCGAGGCGTGCGCGTCCGCCGAGCAACACCACGCCATCATCCGCCGCTTCGGACGCTTCCCGCACCGCAACGTCGCGCTCGGCCGCATCGACACACCGGAAGAGGCTGCGTACCTGGCCGGCGCGGCGGAGCGCTTCGGCCAGTAGAGCGCCGCGGCTCTCGCGCGCCCCCGCACTGCGCCCCGAATTGGTGCAGCACGCCGTCGGCGGCGCCCATTTCGAGGCAGCGCGCC
>JAKAFQ010000447.1 GCA_021817875.1 Pseudomonadota bacterium | reverse complement strand
TCGCCCCGGGCGTGGCCGAGGCGTAGAACGTGCCGACCATCGGCGACGTGATGACGTGCTCGTTCGCCCGGGGTTTGGGCGCGCTTTCGCGTTCCGGTGCATTCGCGACCGTTTGCGCAGCGGCTACGGGCGCCACGGCGACCGGCAGCTGCGGCAGGGCATGCACGAGGGTGCCACCGGTCGGCATCCGGCTGATCCGTACGGCCTCCTCGCCTTCCTTGATCTCGATTTCCGCGATGCCGGACTCCTCCAGCAGCTCGATCAGTTTCTTGATTTTTCGAATATCCATGTGGCAGCACCCCCTTACATCATGGGATGGTCTGAAACGGACGGGCGGGGACTCAGCAACGGCGAGGCTCACCGGCGAGGCGCCGGCAGGCCACCTCGACAGCCGCCTCGTAGCCGAAGGCGCCGAATCCGGATATCACCCCAACGGCGATATCGGAGAAATAGGAGCGACGCCGGAACCGCTCACGGGCCTGGGGATTGGACAGATGCACCTCGATCATCGGCACCTGTACGGCCAGCACGGCGTCGCGCAAAGCGATGCTGGTGTGGGTGAACGCCCCCGGATTGAAGATCAGAAAAGCGATCCCTTCGGCCGGTGCGCGCTGGATGCGCGCGATGAGCTCATGCTCGGCATTGCTCTGGAAGCAGGCGAGCTCGCAGCCGCGCTCCGCAGCGCGTCGCTGCGCGCTCTGCTCGATCGACTGGAGCGTCTCGGTTCCGTAGAGTCCGGGTTCACGGGTGCCCAGCAGATTGAGGTTCGGGCCGTTCAGCAGCAGCAGACGGGGCATGCGGGTCCAGAGCGACTCACGCCAGATGGCGCGCGGCGAATCTACCGCAATTTCAGCAAAGATGGGCGGAAATTGTAACGAATGGTCCGGATCGGGCTGGGAAGAGACCGGTGAGCCCGCTCATCACTACCAGTTTTTCGGGCATGCGCGACCGCCAGGCTCTCGATACCGGCGGCAATTTCGCTTCGGGCCGTGCCCAGGTCGATCTGCCCTCGGTCGAGCGCCTCGATGCGATCGAGGATCAGCCGGGCCTGGGGCCGGCTCAATACCCCGATCTTCAGGGTGACGATGCGTCCTTTCGCGTCGACGAATACCGAGAATGGAAAGACCGCCTCCATGCCCAGGGCACGGATGGTCTCGAGTCCCCGATGCAGGCCGATCAGCAAAGGATAACGGATCCCGGCGTGGCGCGCGTAGCGCAGAACCGCCGGCCGGGCGTCGACCGCGACGCCGATCACCTGCAGCCGACCGGCTGCCGTGCGGCTGAGCTGCTCGAGCAGTGGAATTTCCTTGCGGCAGGGCGAGCACCACGGCGCCCAGAAATTCACCAGCAACGGCCGGCCTTTCCAATGGGTAAAGTGGCGCAGCTTGCCGCTGCGGTCGGGAAACGCGATATCGGGCAGGGTATCGCTGATCGAGCGGTGCGCGCGCTCGGGCACCGAGGACTGTCCGGGCGCGGAAGCCCGTGGGGACGGCTCCGCGACCAGGCGGGGAGCCGGTTCGAGCAGATGACGAGCCCCGTAGCCGCCGACGCCGGCGGCCGCGATGGCTGCGACGGCCGACAACAGCCGGGTCGGCCACTTGCTCGGGGCTCCCGTCATGAGGCCGGCTGTGCCGCGAACGCGGCATGCAGCTGCTGCAGGAACTCCTGGGCGTCCATGTAGCCGACTACCTGGTAGCGGCGCAGCTGCCGGCCCTCACCATTGTAAAAGGCGACCGTCGGGGGGCCGAACACCCCGAAATATTCCAGCAGCGCACGGTCATCGGCGTTGTTTGCCGTGACGTCGGCGCGCAGCAGCATGGTGTGCGCGAGCGCTTTGCGCACCGCAGGGTCGGTGAAGGTGGTCGCCTCCAGTTCCTTGCAGGACGTGCACCAGGCCGCATAGAAATCCACCATCACGGTGCGGTGCGACTGGCGTGCCCGTGTCACGTCGAGATTCAGCTCGGCCACCGAGCGTATGGGCGTGAAGCGCAGTGCGGGCGAGCGGTCGGCGAGGGCGGGAAATGGCTCGAGGGGGTTGGTGCCGCCGAGCGCCGCGCCGCTCACGAGCGCCAAGCCGTATACCGCCGCCAGAGTCCCGGCAAGACGCAGCGGCCAGCGTCCGGAAGACGAATGGCGGGTCTGCGCAAACAATACCCCTGCGCCCGTCAGGGCGGGTATCGCCCACAGCGCCAGGGTAATCCGGGCGGGCAGCAGCCGCGCGAGCATCCACACCGCCACGCCCAGCATCATCGCGCCGAAGAGCTTCTTGACGGTCTCCATCCAGGGTCCTGCTTTGGGCAGCAGCCGTCCTGCCGAAGCGCCCACGGCGAGGAGCGGAGTGCCCATGCCGATGCTCAGGATGAACAGGGCCGCGGCACCGCGCGCCACCTCGCCCGTCCGGCCAATCACCGCCAGCGCGCCGACCAGTGCAGGGGCCACGCAGGTGGTGACGATGAGCGCCGATAGCGCCCCCATGAGAGCGACTCCTCCCAGGGTGCCGGCCGTCTGGCGGTTGCTCGCGGCGGCGAGGCGCGTCTGGATGACCGAGTGCATCTGCACGGTGAACAACCCGAGCATGGCGAGTCCCATGGTCGCGAGTACTGCGGCGAAGGCCGCCAGGATCCAGGGCCGTTGGAAGGCGGCCTGGATCTGCCCGCCCGCCGCCGCCGCCATCGCACCGGCCAACGTATAAGTGAGGGCCATGCCGAGGACATAAACGAGAGACAGAACGAACGCCCGGGCGGTGGTGACCTGCTTACCCTGGCCGATGATGATCCCGGAAATGATGGGGAGCGTGGGCAGGCAGCACGGGGTGAAGGCGAGCGCCAGGCCGGCGAGATAGAACCAGACGAGCATCGCCAGCAGGCTCCCCGAGCGAGCGAGGTCGGCGAAGCGGGCCTGACGAGCGATCGGCGCAGCTGCGGGCGCTGGCGGGAGGAAACCCACCGCCACAGCCGCAGGACGGGCACTGGCGCCGGCACTGGCACTGGCACTGGCGCCGGCGCTGGCCGCGTGGCCGGTGCCGGGCGGCAGGCTGAGCGTGACGGTTTTGGTAATGGGCGGATAGCACAGTCCGGCGTCGGCACAGCCCTGATACGTAACCGTCAGCGGGATCTGGCGAGCACCCGCGCCCGCGGCGCCGCGTACGGCCAGCTCACCCGTCAGCGCATCGCGGTAGATCTGTTCCCGACCGAAGTAAGGGTCGACTTTGATCAGCCCCTGGGGCAGTCTGAGTCGACCCAGCGGGACCCCAGGCGGTGCGGTCACATGGATGCGGCTGCGATAAAGATAGTAGCCCGCTCGGATTCCCCAATGGAGACGGATCTCGCGGGCGCCAGCGGCCCGGGCGCTGAAATGAAAGACCTGGTCGGGCGGCGGGAAGCGGTTTCCGCCCACCTGGGCCGCGCCCAGCGCGGCCAGGATCCCCGGAGACAGCGTCGGTGGGGCTGCCGCCGATGCGGTCCCGGCCCAGCACAGCGCGAGCATCGCGACTGCGACAGACGACCACCGGGCGGGCCGAGCCCGACGGCAGCGGTGCGAGGCGATCATGACGCGACCACCGAGCCGATCCAGGAAAGGTATGCCTCGGATCCGGCGGCTACCGGCAGCGCAATGATTTCAGGCAATTCATAAGGATGGAGGGATTTCAGGCGCATCTCGAGCTCGGGAAAGCGCGTGGCGAGGGTTTTGACGACGAGCAGTATCTCAGGTTCATCCTGCACGGCCCCCTGCCAGAGGTAAGTGGAGTGTACCGCCTGCCGGCTGACGCAGGCGGCAAGACCGGATTCGACCAGGTTCCGGGCGATCCGGCCCGCCGTCGCCTCGTCCGGGCACGTCGTCAGGACCACGATGCACTCCGCCATGAGACCTTCGATGGGGCTGGGAAAACACATTCTAATCCGTGCGTCCGGGTCATTCCCTAGGGGGTCGCCGCAAAACGGGCGCCTGGAACCCCCGGGGGGATCAAAAAAGATCGCTTCCGGGGTTGAAATCCGGCACCGCCTACCTATGATTAGCAGCCACGCCGGGAGAGTGCTAATAGCTCCCCTGCGTCCCTATCCACCATAGCGTCCCTAAGGAGCGTTCACCATGAAGATTCGTCCTCTTCATGATCGCGTCATCATCAAGCGCCTGGAGGAGGAGCGTACCTCC
>JAKAFQ010000446.1 GCA_021817875.1 Pseudomonadota bacterium | reverse complement strand
GGGCCGGGAGCCGGTCCCGGGCCGCTCGCGGCCGCCCGGGCCCCCTCGCGGCGCTCGAGAACGTTCCACTGGCCGCACAGGGGACACTGGCCCTGCCACTTCAGCGTCTGGCCCCCGCAGGCGCTGCAGACGTACACGATGCTCGCTCGGACCATGGACGGGGAACCTTCCCTCTGTGGAGGTCGGTGCTAGGATGAGCCGTGGGCCACGGAGCAGACCTGTCTTTTGTGACCGGGCGCTCAGACTCGACCGTGCGCAATGCTAGCTTATCCGGCTGGAGCCGGGCACCGGCGGCATGCGCCATACAAAAATCGATGATCCGCGAGAATCCTGAGGCCGCGGCATGAGCCTGAAAAACAAGTTGCGCGTCGTCGGTCTGACCGACACCGGCAAGGTGCGCGAACACAATGAGGACAGCATCTCCGGGGATGCCGACTCGGGCCTGCTCGTGCTCGCCGACGGCATGGGCGGCTACAAGGCCGGCGAGGTGGCGAGCGGGCTCGCCGTGAAGACCATCGTCGGCCTGGTGCGCGAGCAGATGCAGCTGCAGGACCTGAGCGCGAACGACCGCCACTCGGGACTGTCGCGCGCCAGCATCATCCTGCGCGACGCCATCCAGCGGGCCAACAGCATCATCTACCACACGGCGCGCAGCCAGCCGCAGTGCGAGGGCATGGGCACGACGGTGGTGGCGGCACTGTTCTTCGACAACAAGGTGACCATCGCCCACGTCGGCGACTCGCGGCTGTACCGGCTGCGCGGCGCGCAGTTCGAGCGCGTCACCATGGATCACTCGCTGCTGCAGGAGCTCGTGGACCGGGGTCTGTACTCGGCCGAGGAGGCCCAGCGGGCCGCGAACAAGAACTACGTGACGCGCGCGCTCGGCGTCGAGGCGAGCGTCGAGGTCGAGATCCGCGAGACCCCGGTGCACAAGGGAGAGGTCTACATGCTGTGCTCCGACGGGCTGTCCGACATGATCGAGGACGAGGACATCCATTTAACCATAAGCACTTTTGGTGCTAATCTTGACAATGTCGCCAGACAGTTGATCCAGCTGGCCAATGACAACGGGGGCCGGGACAACATCTCGGTGGTGATGGCGCACGTGCTCGACGCCTTCCCGGCGCACACGCGCATGCGCGACAGAATACGAGACTGGTTCAACTAGCGCCGGCAGCGGGGAGAGACTCACATGGCGAGGCTGATCTTGAGCCTGGACGGCCAGATGATGGCCGAATACAACATGAACAAGGAACGTTACACCATCGGGCGGCTGCCGGACAACGACATCCGCATCGACAACGCGGCGGTGAGCGGCCATCACTCCCTGATCATCAACATCCTCAACGACTCGTTCCTCGAGGACCTCAACAGCACCAACGGCACCTACGTCAACGGCAAGCTCATCAAGAAGCACGCGCTGCAGCACGGCGATGTGATCACGGTCGGACATCACCAGCTGCGCTTCATGGAGGACGACGAGCAGCAGGACGAGTTCGAGAAAACCATGGTGATCCAGCCCTCGGCGCGCCCGGTCGAGACGCTGCGCGCGGCGATGCAGGCGGCCCCCCCGAGCGGCGCGCCGGGCGAGGGCGGCAGGCCGCAGGGCGCCACGCCGAAGATCGCCAAGCTGCAGGTGCTCTCCGGGGCGTTCGCCGGCCGCGAGCTCGAGCTCACCAAGACCCTCACCACGCTCGGGCGCCCCGGGGTGCAGGTGGCGGCGATCACCCGGCGCGCCGAAGGCTTCTACATCGTGCTCGTCGACAGCGACCGGCCCGGCAACTTCCCGCTGCTCAACGGCGCGCCGATCGGCAATCAGGCCGCGCGGCTGCGCGACAACGACGTGATCCAGCTGGCCGGGGTGAAGATGGGGTTTTTCCTCAGCGGCTGAGCGGCCTGCCTAGCGCAGCTCCAGCGGCACGCGCTGGCTGACCCCGCAGAGCAGCTCGAAGGGAATGGTGCCCGCGCAGCGGGCGAGTTCCTCCACCGCGAGCCCCTCGCCCCAGAGCACCACCGGCGTGCCGACCCGCACCGGCGCGAGGTCGGTCACGTCGATCGCGATCATGTCCATCGAGACCCGGCCGCAGAGCGGGGCACGCTCGCCATCGACCAGCACCGGGGCGCCGTTCGGCAAGCCGCGCGGCAACCCGTCGCCGTAGCCTGCCGCCGCGATCGCGATGCGCGAGTCGCGCCCGGCGCGCCAGGCGCCCCCGTAACCGACCGTTTCGCCGCGCGGCACCTGCCGCACCGCGATCACGGAAGTCTCCAGGCGCATCGCCGGGCGCAGACCGAGCGCCGCGCCCGTGCGCTCGGCAAACGGCGAGCCGCCGTAGAGCGCGAGCCCGGGGCGGACCCACTCGCCTCCGACCGGCGTCTCGCCGAGCAGGCCCGCCGAGTTGGCGATGCTCGTGACGTAGCCGAGCCCGCGCGAGGCGTGCTGGAACCGCTCGAGCTGCCGGCGCGTCATCTCGGGCGAGTCGTCCGCCCGCGCCAGGTGCGTCATCAGCCGGATCTCGAGCGGCCGGGGCCGCAGGCTCTCGAGCCGCTGCAGCGCCGCGGGAAAATCCTCCGGACGGAACCCGAGGCGGTTCATGCCGGTGTCGATCTTGACCCACAGCACCAGGCGGCGCGCGTGCGGATCGCGCGCCAGCAGATCGAGCTGCAGGCTGTCGTGCACCACCAGATCGAGCCCGTGCCGGGCGGCCTCGCGCAGCTGCGCGGCGCTGAACACCCCCTCGAGCAGCACGATGGGGCCGCTGATGCCGTGCTCGCGCAGCACCAGCCCCTCCTCGAGCCTCGCCACCGCGAACGCATCGGCCTGCGCCAGCGCGCGCGCGCTCTGCACCAGGCCATGCCCGTAGGCGTTCGCCTTCACGACCGCCATGACCCGCGCGCCGCGCGCCCGCGCGCGCAGGGTCTGCAGATTGTGCCGCAGCGCGCCGCTGTCGATGACGGCGCGGATCAGCCGGCTCACCTCAGCTCACCTCAGCACGCCCTCGGCGT
Source organism: Pseudomonadota bacterium (assembly GCA_021817875.1). The sequence continues at coordinate 1,150 of JAKAFQ010000446.1, read as the reverse complement.
AGGCGTCGGGCGCGTAGTTGGCAAAGCGCGTGTACTGGCCCTGGAAGGTCAGGAGGAACGTGCCGATCTCGCCGTTGCGGTGCTTGACCAGGTCGATCTCCGCGATGCCTTTCTTGGTGGTGTTCTTGTCGTACACCTCCTCGCGGTAGATGAGCAGGATCATGTCGCTGTCCTGCTCGATCGAGCCGGACTCCCTCAGGTCCGACATGACCGGCTTCTTGTTCTCGCGCTGCTCGACCGCGCGGTTGAGCTGCGACAGCGCGATCACCGGCACCGACAGCTCTTTGGCGAGCACCTTCAGTCCGCGGGAGATCTCACCGATTTCCGTGGCGCGGTTCTCCTTGGTGCCCGGCACCTGCATCAGCTGCAGGTAATCGACCACGATCAGACCGAGGCCGTGCTCGCGCTTGATGCGCCGCGCGCGCGCGCGCAGCTCCGTCGGGGTGAGCGCCGGGGTCTCATCGATGAAGATCCGGGCATCCTGCAGCTGCGTGGTCGCGCCGGTGACCCGGTCCCAGTCCTGCGCCGAGAGCCGGCCGCTGCGCAGGTTGGCGAGCGGCACGCCCCCCACCGAGGAGATCATGCGCGTCAGCAGCTGCTCCGAGGGCATCTCCATGCTGAAGATCGCCACCGAGGCGCGGGTCGCCCCGTGCAGCGCGGCGTACTCGGCCATGTTGACCGCCAGTGTCGTCTTGCCCATGGAGGGTCGGCCGGCGACGATAAGCAGATCGCCCGGCCGCAGGCCGCCGGTGAGCTTGTCGAAATCGCCGAAGCCGGTCGGCAGACCGCGCAGCTTCTCCGGGTGCGAGCACAGATCGTCGAGCTCATCGATGAGCGGCGGCAGCAGGCTGCGCACCGCCATCGCGCCCTGGCGGCCGCGAAAGCCGGCCTCGGCGATCTCGAACACCTTCTGCTCGGCCCGGTCGACCAGCTCGCGGGCGCTCTCGCCCTCGTTGTGAAAGACCGCGGAGGCGATTTCGGTGCCGGCCTGGCTCAGCTGGCGCAGCAGCGAGCGCTCGCGGACGATTTCCGCGTAGGCCCTGACGTTGGCCGCGGTCGGAGTATCGCGCGCGAGCGAGCCGAGATAGGCGAGCCCACCCGCCGCATCGAGCCGGCCGAGGCGCTCGAGCTGCTCGGAGACCGTGACGGC
>JAKAFQ010000445.1 GCA_021817875.1 Pseudomonadota bacterium | reverse complement strand
GACCGAACCGGCCCCAGCGACTGCCGAGGCGCTCGTGGGCAGCGAGGTCGAGACCGCTGGTGCGGGTCGTGGCCAGGTTGACGAGCCGCATGTCGATGATGGCCTCCGGGCGGCTCGCCAGGCACTGCGATACCGACCCGAGGAACACCGGGCTGGTGCACACCGCGGCCACCTGCGCCGGTGTGGGCGCACGTGTGATCACGGAGGCCCACTCCGCCGTGTGCTCGAGAATTGCCAGCGGATCGCCGCCGGCCGGCTGCTCGATCCGGTTGAAATACTGGATGGAGTAATAGGTCAGAGACAACTGCGAGCCTCGCCAGGGGGCAAGGTCGAACCCGGCCGTCCAGGTGTGGGCGGTCTCACGGCGCAGATGCGGATTGGAGCCCTGCTCGACCAGCGCCAGCGAGCGGCCGGTCGCTGACATCGGATCGGGCAGCAGCGCCAGACCCGACAGGTTGTGCGAAGTATCGTACAGATCATCGAGCTTCGGGGCGCGGAAGGAGCGTCCCCAGCTGCCATGCAGCTCGAGCCAGTGGTGTACGCTCCAGCGCAGCCGTGCGGTGGGGCTGAATGTACCGCCGAAGTCGCTGTAGTGCTCGTACCGGCCGGCAAGATTCAGCATCAGGCGCGCAGTGGCGCGCGCATTGCGCCGCGCGCCCACCAGGGGCACCGCGAGCTGTGAGAACACCGACTCGACGTGGCGGCCGTACTGCTGGGCGATCGTGCGAGCCTGCGGATCGGTCGGATCCGGCACGCTGTGCTCGAGCGTCTCGAGCCGGCGCCCGATGCCGACCGCCAGCCTGGCCTCGCCCGCCGGCAGGCGCAGCAGCGGTCCATCCGCGATCAGCTGGGTGGCCTCGATGCCGGCGCTCGAGCCCAGCCGGAAATCGCTGTTGAGCGCGCTCAGTGTCGCCGGGTTGGTGTACGAACCGTCGCCGAACGGATCGAACGCCGTGGCAGGATTGGTGTCGGCGAGCGCCGCCGCGAGTCGCAGTGGATCCGGCACGTTGTGCTCGTCGTCGCGCAGCGACTGGCTGCCGTCGGACTCGCTCAGGGTGAGCTGCCAGCGGCCGTGCAGCCGCAGCGTGCCGCCGAACATCCCCATGTAGAGCCGCGACCGCGATGAAAAGCGGGTGGGGCCGAAATCACGCAGGAAACTGTAGGCAACGAGCGTATACGGAACAGCCGGATAGGGATTGACGTAGAAGGCGTTGCTCGACGGCACGCGCAGCACCTGCAGACTCGGCAGGGCACTGATCTGCGTGTCACGCTGCGCGTAGCGGACCCGGACGAACAACCGCAGCGCCGGACCCGGGTGCTCGCTCGCCGAGGCGTACAGCTCATGCGCGGTCCGCTCCGGGAAAATCTGGTAGCCGACGAAAGGATTCTGCAGATTGATGACGGAAGTCAGCTCCGTCGCGCTCAGCGACCCGCCGTCCTGTCCGCGTGGAATTCCGTAGGCGGGCTGCAGGGTCAGGGGATCGAGGATGTTGCCCGGATTTCCGTAGTAGGGGTCGTGATTGCCTCCGCCGTAGTCCGCCTTGTCGGCGTCGGCCGCATACGCGCGCTCGGCCGCCGACAGCGGTGTGGCGTCGGAGAACTGGTAGGCGAGCATCGCGTGCCCGCCGCTCCAGCTTGCGCCGATCAGTTGCGCGAGCATCAGCTCGCCACGACCATCGCGCGCCGTGGCGTAGCGGGCCTCGCTCTGCGCTCCGCGGAACCGATCGCGCATGATGATGTTGACCACGCCGGCGATCGCATCAGAACCGTACAGCGCCGAAGCGCCATCGGGCAACACCTCGATGCGTCTGACGGCGCTCCACGGAATGGTGGAGACATCGACGAAACCCCCGCTCAGGCCGCCGAGCGGCTGGCGCCCGCCGTCGACCAGCACCAGCGTGGCCCCTACCCCGAGTCCGCGCAGATTGATGCCGGCACCGTACTGGTAATTCCCATCGATCCCCAGGTCCTCCCGCGGGCCGTTCATCGACACCAGCGGCAGCGCATACAGCGCATCCTGCACGCCGGCATAAGGCGCCTGCGCGAGCTCCCGGCGCCTGATGTAAATCAGTGGCGCCGCCGCGTCCCGCACACCGCGCAGAAGACCGCCGGTCACCTCGACCTGCCGCAGCCGATGTGCGCTGCGGGTCACCCGCGGACAGGCCCGGTCAGGGCGCAGGCCCGGCGACGGCGGCGCCAGCGTGTGCAACCGCGGGTCTTGATGCACCGTGTGCCGGATGATGACCATGCGGCGGGTATCGAATACGAAGGCCAGGCCAGTGCCCCGCAGCATCCGCCGCAGCGCCATGGCGCTGGTCATCCGCCCCGAGACCGCCCGGGTCTCGAGTTTTTCGACGTCGGGAGTCGCCGCATAGATCGCCTGGATGCCCGACTGGCGGTAGAAGTCGAGAATCGCTTGCGGAAACGGCTCGGCCGGCAGACGGAAGCGCTGCACCCGTCCCGCGGCCCGCGCCGGCGCGCTCAACACCACCACGAGCACCAGCCACGCGGCACGGCGCACGGTCCTCGGCTGCGGACGCTCCCTATCCCCGACCCTGACCGCTTGATTGCTTTGATCCATGTTCCCTGCTGCCGGGGCGCTAGTCTGCCACAGCGTGACAGACCGTGACGAGAATGCGCGCAGCCGCCGGCGCGCCGGCGAACACCGCGCACCCTGCCCGGCGGCGAATCCAACATCTGTGCGGTCGTGTTGCAGGCAAAACGGATGGTTGGTTGGCGCCGGCGAGGCGCGCCCGCACCACGACCGCATCGAGTCCGCCCGAGCGCACCAGCAGCCTGCCACGGCAGCATGCCGCCGCGGCGCGCATCGATTCCCCGACAGGCGCATCAAACTCGCAGGCGGTCTTGCGACGGTTCGCTGTCTGCGATGATATCGATCGGGTGCGCCGCGGCCATTTCGCGCACGATCCGCCGATGGTAGCCTCCGGCAACCGAGAGCCTCATGCGCTGATCAGGCCGATGCCGTCGATCCACAGCTGCTGCCGTCGCGAACCTGCGCCCGAGCGCGGGCCGGACCGGGAGCTTGCGTCCGCTGCGCGCACAGTGTCCCGGAGCGGCTGATGAGGCTCGCGCTCACCAACGGACGGGTGCTGCGCGGTTCGCAATTCGTGGACGGCCTGTGCGTTTTGATCGAGGGGGGGCGCATCCTCGCCGTGGCGCCCGAGCGCGAAGCGCGGTGTCGCGCAGCCTCGCCCTGCGACCTCGGCGGGCACCTGCTGCTGCCGGGATTCATCGACACCCAGGTCAACGGGGGCGGTGGCGTACTGTTCAGCGACGCGCCAACGGTGGAGTCGATCCGCCGGATCGGCGGCAGCCATCGACGCTTCGGCACGACCGGCTTTCTGCCCACTCTGATCAGCACGGACCTGCACGTCATCGCCCAAGCCATCGGCGCTGTCCGCGACGCGATCGCCACGGGCGTCCCGGGCGTTCTCGGGATCCATATCGAAGGCCCATGCCTCAACGTCGAACGCGCCGGCATTCATGACCCCGTCAGGCTGCGCCCGCTCGACGCCAGCGCCCTCGGCCTGCTGACATCACTGCCCGCCGGGCGGACCCTGGTGACGCTCGCCCCGGAGATGACCTCGCCACAGGTGATCCGCACGCTCGCCAGTGCCGGTGTCATCGTCTCGGCCGGGCACACCGATGCGACCTATGCGCAGATCCGCGTAGCGCTGGATCACGGCCTGCGGGGGTTCACCCATCTGTTCAATGCGATGTCGCCGCTCACCAGCCGGGAGCCCGGGGCGGTCGGCGCGGCCCTGGAAGACCGCGCCAGCTGGTGCGGCATCATTCCCGACGGCCGACACGTCGCCCCGACCGTGCTGCGCCTGGCGATGCGCTGCAAGCCATTGAACCGCTTCATGCTGGTGACCGATGCGATGCCGAGTGTCGGCACCGACCTTCGCTCGTTCAAACTCCAGGGTCGTGAAATCACGGTTGCTGGCCCGGTGTGCCTCGATGCGAACGGCCGGCTGGCGGGCTCCAACATCCACATGGCGCGCGGTGTGCGCAATGCCGTCGGCCTTCTCGGCCTGCCACTCGCCGAGGCGGTCCGCATGGCGAGCCTGTATCCGGCGGAATTCCTCGGCGTGGCGCAGGAGCTTGGCCGCATCGAGCCGGGCTGCCGCGCCAACCTCGTG
>JAKAFQ010000444.1 GCA_021817875.1 Pseudomonadota bacterium | reverse complement strand
TTCACGGTGCGCCTGTTCAGTCACCTGGGTACGCTCATCACCGAAGCGAGTACCGCGCTGCAAAACGTCGCCATCGCAGCGATCGGCGCGGGCGAAGGGTTCATCGATCTCGAGCTGGATCGACTGAACCTCATTCCGGCCCGATATACGCTCAGCTTCAAGGTCGCGGGCGGCATCGAGGAGCGCGTCTGGGACGAGGAAGTGCGCCTGTATCTCGACGTCGAGCCGTCCGCGGACTCGGGGACCGTGAGGCCGATGAACAGCCGCCACGGCCTGGTCTATTTCCCGCAGCGCTGGATCGTCGGCGGCTCGTCCGAGGAACGCATCCGCGAGGATCGGCGTCGGCCACGCGCGGGATCGGCCTGACGAAGCCGCCCCGGCTTCGGTACGCCACGGGACCTCGGAATGCGCTTGCTGGTCCTTACACATCGGTTGCCCTTCCCCCCCCATAAGGGGGAGAAGATCAGGGCGCTGAACGTTCTGAAGTTCCTGGCGCGGAGCCATGAGATCCACCTGGCCTCGTTGCTCGACGATCCCGGGGATCAGGTCCACCTGGAGCAGCTGAGGCCCTACGCGCGCACGGTCTTGCACGCGCGCTTGCGGCCCCGGATGCGCAAGATACTGTCGATTGGCTCGCTCGCTCGCTCCCGATCGCTCAGCGTCGATCTCTTTTATTCTGTGGCGCTACAGCGAAAGGTGGACGATCTGATCGAGCACGCCGGCATCCAAGCCGTGTTTTGTTCGTCATCGCCGATGGCGGAATACGTGTTCCGTTCGGTCCATGCCGGGCGACTGGCCCGGATTCCACGCGTGATGGACTTGATCGATGTTGATTCGTGCAAGTGGCAACAATACGCCAAGGCGTCACCCCGCTGGATTTCGTGGGTCTACCGTCACGAAGGTCGCTGTCTCGGTGCTTATGAACAGCGAATCGCGGCGAGCTTCGATCGCGTGCTGGTGACGAGCGCACGCGAGAAGGCCTGCTTCCCGGGAGGGCTGTGTCCCGCGAACGTCGTGGTCATGGGCAATGGCGTAGACCTTGGTTATTTCTCGCCCACGTCGTGCTCACCATCCGCCGCGGCGGAGCCGAGCCTCGTCTTTACCGGCGTGATGGATTACCGACCGAACATCGACGGTATCCTCTGGTTCGCCGACGCGATCTGGCCGGCAATCCGTGCCGCAGTGCCCGGCGTGCGATTGTACGTCGTCGGCAATCGCCCGACGAGGGCCGTGCGGCGCCTCGCGCGCGGGTCGGGAATCGTGGTGACGGGCTTCGTCGCCGATGTGCGCGAATATCTCGCCCGCGCCGCGTTGTCCATTGCGCCACTTCGAATCGCGCGCGGAGTGCAAAACAAAGTCCTAGAAGCGATGGCGATGGGCCGGCCGGTGGTCGCGAGTCGCGCGGCGTTCGAAGGCGTCGACGCCGTCCCGGGCCGGGATCTGCTGGTCGCCGATGACGCCGCGTCGTTCGCGGCGGCGGTGATCGATCTCTTGCAACACCCGGCACGACGGGTGGCGATCGGCGCGCACGCGCGAGCCTGCGTCGAGCGGAACTATGCCTGGGCCCGGAATCTTTCCGTCCTGGACGAGCTCTTGCCGGCGAGCGCGGCATGAAGCCGCTGGACTTTCGGATACCGGTCACGATTACGGAATCGGCCGGTCGCACACGGCATCGCGGCTGGGTGCGGATCGGCGTGCCATTACCGGAAGGTGAGGTGCAGGACCCTGCGCAGCTCGTGGTCGAGGACGAAGGCGGTAGATTATTGCCACGACAGGCGCGAGTGCTCGCATCCTGGTCAGACCGATCGATCCGCTGGCTGCTACTCGATGCGCTCGTCGACGTAGCCGCGCTTGGCACGAAAAATCTTATTCTGCGACGTGCGGGCTCGGTCGAGGAGACGCAGGTTCCAGACGCTCCGCGCGCGATCGTCACCGCGACGCCCGATCGCTGTGTCGTCGATACCGGGCGAGCGGTGTTTGAGCTGCGCGCCGGAAGCCGCTCGCTCGTGGATGCAGTGCGGATCGATGGCGTCAACCGACTGACGGATGCTGGAATCGTGGTGCGCTTGACCGGCAACGGTGGCCGGGAGTACGCGGCAGTCGTGCGGCGCGTCGAGATCGAGGAATCGGGACCGATCCGAGTCGTGATCCTCGCCGACGGCGAGTTTCAGTCCCCGGACGGCAAGCGGGCGCTCGCGTTCACGGCGCGGTGCGGATTGCTCGCCGGCAGCGTCGCGCTCGCGCTTGAGTTCCAGGTGCGCAATCCCCGAGCGGCGCATCACCCAGGAGGGCTGTGGGACCTTGCCGACCGCGGCACGGTACTCTTCGACGATCTGTCGGTCGTGCTCACTCCGGCGGAGCCCGCGCAGGCGCTGCGCTGGTATGCGGAGCATCCCGACCGTACACGCGACGCGTCGTCCGGTCCTTGGTCGCTTTATCAGGACTCGAGTGGCGGAGAGAACTGGGATTCGCCGAATCATCTCGACGTCAAGGGGCGCTGCTCCGTTCGCTTCCGCGGCTATCGCGTGAGCTGCGGCGAAAGGGGCCGGGCGCGTTTGGTCGCCGAGGGAGATCGGGCGACGCCCGCGGTCGAAATCCGTACGCGGGCCGGTGCGCTCGCCGCGACCATAGCCGACTTCTGGCAGAACTTTCCGAAGGCCTTGCGCTGGGATGGCCGCGCCTTGAGCATCGGCCTCTTTCCGGGGGAGAGCCGCTCGCCGCATGCGCTGCAGGGCGGCGAGCACAAGCGGCAGACGTCGTTCCTCGAATTCATCGGTACCGAGGCGCCGTCTTCAATCGCGGATTGGCAGCAGCCGCTCATCGCCTCGATCGATCCGATTTGGGTACAACGCTCGCGTGCACTCGAGAGCTTCATCGCGGCGAGCGCCGATCACAACGCGCGATACCTCCGCTACCTTGAGTCGATCATCGACGGCCCGCATGCGTTCGTCGCGAAGCGCGAACGGATCGACGAGTACGGCTGGCGCAATTTCGGCGATTTGTACGCGGATCACGAAGCGGTACGGGATCAATCCGCCCGGCCGCTGGTGTCGCACTACAACAACCAATACGATTTCGTGCATGGCGCGCTCGTGCATTATTTACGGAGCGGGGATGCGAGATGGCGGCAGCTCGGCGACGAGGCGGCCCGGCATACGATCGATATCGACATCTATCACACGGATGATGATCGCGCGGCGTTCAACCACGGACTCTTCTGGCACACCGATCATCACATGGCGGCAGCCACCAGCACGCATCGCACCTACAGCGCCTGCAACGGGCGCGGTGCCGCATACGGCGGTGGGCCGGGCAACGAGCACAATTACACCTCCGGGCTGCTGCTGAATTTCTATATCACGGGCGACCCCGAGGCCGCCGCGGCCGTGCGCGAGCTCGCGGACTGGGTCATCGCGATGGACGATGGCTCGCGTAGCGCACTCGGGCTGATCGATCCCGGTCCGACGGGCCTTGCAAGCAAGACCTCCGGCGACAACTATCACAAGGCGGGACGCGGTGCGGGCAACTCGATCAATGCGCTGCTCGACGGCTATCAACTGAGCGGGGACCGACCATATCTCGATAAGGCCGAAGAGCTGATTCGCCGCTGCATCCATCCGGCGGACGATGTGGACGCGTTGCGGCTCACCGAACCGGAGCTACGCTGGTCGTACCTGGCATTTCTGCAGGTTCTGGGCAAGTACCTGCACCTCAAGTGCGTTTGGCATGAAGTCGATTACATGGCGCATTACGCCCGTGCGAGTCTCCTCCATTACGCCCGTTGGATGGAAAAGAACGAGGTGCCCTACAAGGACGTCCTGCACAAGGTCGAGTTGCCAACCGAGACCTGGCCGGCACAGGACGTGCGCAAGGCACACGTGCTGAACCTCGCGGCCGATTTTGCGCCTGCCGTGGAACGCGCCGGATTGCGCGCGAGAGCGCGTTTCTTTTTCGATCGCTGTCTCGAGGACGTGCTGAGCTTCGAGACGGCGTACCTTACCCGTCCCCAGGTGATTCTCTGCGTATACGGCTACGTGCAGGGCTATTACGATGCAAACCCAGACAGTGGTGACGGGGCAGCGCCTTTATCCTATTCGTTCGGCGTACCAACCGTGTTCGAGTCGCAAAAGTATCGCTGGCGCAGTGCGTTGCCTGCGCGTATCAGATCGGAA
>JAKAFQ010000443.1 GCA_021817875.1 Pseudomonadota bacterium | reverse complement strand
GCGGATTGTTTTGCCTCCGAACTGGGGGCCGGTGATCGTAATGGCAGCCATGATGGCTTTCCTCTGTTAGTGACCTGCCTGTCTTTAGCGAGGAGGCCGCGGATAAAACTGCACTCGGGCTCGAGGCAAATGGGCTGACCATGAAGGGGAGCCGCGGAGAGCCGGGATGCGCGCTGGGTGCGAGCGGCGAGGAAGCGTTTGGGGGAGCGGTGCGAGACGCTGCGCGTGAGCGCGTCTTTTTTATATTCGATCAGCAAGTAGGAGAAAGGCCGGAAACGCAAAATCGCGTCTCCGGCCTTGACCTATCCACTATTCCTATTTGACTCAGCGTAGCCAAGTCGTACGTCTTTGGTGGACGTACCCAGAGTCCCCTCCCGATCTAATGCGGATCGTTTCCGATCGATGCATCAGTAACCCCGCAATTTTCCTCGAACTTCTGTCGAGTGGCCCTCGGGCCTGGAGGTCTGTGTGTGGGATATGGGGCGCGAGGCATGGATAAATCCAGCCCCCAGTGCATCGCGTGATGCGAATCCGTTTTAGTGACCTGTACCCCTATATGTACCGGGGAGAGGATTTTTCCGTCTTTCATTCGGATTTATTTTTTGAGCCGATTCGCTCCGGCCCCTACGCTACAACCTGAGGCCACTAGTTCACCGGGGACCCGATTCATGGGTGAAGTTGTCAGTTTTGGAGCGGTCGCCCGTGTCAAGCGGGACGATTTCCGCGAATTTATCGATGAGGCTTACGATGCGCTCGCACGGTTGCCGTTTTTCACGGAGCGCGCTTCGCAGCGCGATCTATCGCGGCAGATCCTGCAGTCCTTCCGTGAGGGCGTGCCGTTGATGGCTGAGGCTCCGACCGGTACCGGAAAGACCCTGTCCTATCTCGTGGCGGCGCTGGCCGCCCAGCAGGAGCAGGCAAAGCCGATTCCGGTGGTGGTCGCCACGGCGACGACGCTTCTGCAGCACCAGATCATCGAGGAGGAGGTTCCAAAGCTGGTACGCGCCGGCCTGGTGGATGACTCTCAGGTGGTTGTGGCGAAGGGCCGCGGCCGCTATTTCTGTGCGATGTCGGCTGAGCGGGTGTCGCAGACCGAGGAACGCCAGGATGACCTGTTCGAGGGCACCGACAAAGTGGAAGCGCCGCGGGCGGCCGAGGAGCTTCTCGGGCTCTTCGCCGATGGGAAGTGGAATGGAGATATGGACGCAGCTCCGGTTCGCATGACCCACGGTACCAGGGAGGCGGTCAGGGCGAGCGGGGACTCGTGTGTCGGGTGGCGCTGCGGTTACTACGCCCGTTGCCCGTTTTATACGGAGCGGCGCCGGCTGCAGACAGCCAAGATCATTATCGCCAATCAGGATCTCGTTCTCTCTGATCTACGCCTCGCGAGCGAGAAGGACGGATCCCCTCTCTTCCCGGTACAGCAGTACCTGCTTGTAGTGGACGAGGCGCACCGATTCCCGGGCAAGGCCCAGGAGTCCGGGTCCGCGACGATCGATTGCTTTCACGCGATCGGCTTGCTCGAGGAGCTACCCGCGGTGATTGGCAAGCTGCTGCGCCATCCCAAAGTGTCGCGGCTGCTGGAGCAGGACGCCTCACTGTATGAAACTCTCGCCCCCGGCAGAGCGGCCGCGGCGTTAACGCGTGTTCGGGAAATCATGCTCGAGGTGAGCCAGGACGGTGATGAGCGTCAGCTCACCTTGAAGGAACCCGAGGCAGACCCGCGCATCGCGGCGATTGAGGAGCAGATGGAGATGGCCCTCGAGGAGTGTGTTCGGGTGGCCATGGGCTTTGCGGCCGCGAAGACCGCGCTCTCGGAGGTGAAGTTCCCGGAGAAGGACCCCGTTGAGCGGAAGGCCTTCTTCGACGCCTGGTTTCTGGTCTCGTTCAATTCGACCCGCATGGGCTGGTTGCGCGATGCACTCGACACCTTCATCGCGTGCCGGGACGGAGTGAGATGGATCGAGCGGGCAGAGGAGCCTGGTGCCGAGATGCTGCTGCGCGCCTCCCCGATGGAAGGGGGGAGGGTGCTCCAGCGATTACTGTGGGGGAGCGAGCGGGCCAGGACGGTGATGGTGTCTGCGACGCTGAGCGCCTTTGGCAGCTTTGCGCGTTTCGCGGCCAAGGCCGGCATTGCCGAGCGCGCGCAGACCTGCGTGCTGCCCTCATGTTTCGACTACGAATCGAGCACGCTCGTGGTCAAGCGGCTCAAACACAGTCCCCGCCAGGCGGAGCGGAGCGAATGGGAAGACGAGCTGCAGCGGGTACTGCCGACCTCGGTGCGCAAGGACGAGGCCACTTTGGTGTTGTTCCCCTCGAGGCGATTGCTGCAGCGGAACGCCGATGCGTTGCGCAAGCGTTTTGGTGAAGCTGTGCTCGCGCAGGGGACGCTGCCGATTGCGACGCTCACCGAGACCCACCGGGCCCGGGTGGATGCAGGGGAGATCTCGATCCTCTGCGGGCTCGATTCGCTTGCCGAGGGCCTCGATCTGCCTGGCAAGTACTGCACGCATGTGATCATTGTGGCGCTGCCGTTTACCCCTCCGGTGACTCCGGTCGAGCGGCGCTATCAGGCAATCCTTCGCAACCGCTATTTCCTGGAGCGGGCGATGCCGGACGCGATGCTCAAGCTGAAGCAGATGGTCGGCCGGCTGCTGCGCTCGGAGAAGGACCGGGGCCGCGTCACGGTACTTGACCCGCGGCTCGCCTCGACCCGATGGGGTCGCCAGATGCTCGAGAGCCTGCCGCCGTTTCAGCTCAGAGAGGAAGTGGCCGACCTCGCTTCCTGAGAAGGAGGACCCCCGGAGCCCTCTGGAATTTTTATTTCCGGATTTTTTCCACCCCCATTGCCTAGAGCCCATTCAGGGCGCATGCGGCCATGCGCATTAAACGGGAGCCCGGCGAGAAAGCCGGGTTGTGGCGGCAGATATGAAGCATCACGAGCTCCTCTGGGGATCGGCAATCGTGGCATTCATCGCCTGGGTGCTCCTGGCACCAGACGCGAGCATGCGCATCAATCGCGTGTGCCGCCCGCTGCACTGGGCGAGCAGTGGGGTGGTCTCGCTGACGGCTCTCACCGTCCCGAAGTACGAGGCCGAAGCGCAAGACGGGGGCAATCGAGTCGTATACGGCTGCGAGTACTCGATCTGGCGTCTCTTCTACCAGAAAGATTATGACGCATACCTGGCTGCGCAGCGCCGGCGGCTGCTCGGGCCGCACTTGAGCCCCCTGCAGCGTTGCGCACGGGCGGCTGCTCCAGATGCCAAGACCGGCGCGCCCTCGGGCGCAAAGACCACCGGTCCCGCCTGCGCCAAGCCGCAGCCAATCGTTTCCCGCCCAGCATCCGGGAGCGGATCGTGAAGCGCCTCGCTGCGCTTGTTCTGTGCGCGATGCTGAGCCCGCTGGCGCAGGCCGCGGGCGCCCGCCTTTACGTGGTGAAGGTCATGAGCTTCGATTGCCCGGCCTGTCGTGCCGCACTCGCCATCGATGCGGCGGTCGAGGACGCGGCGGCCCAGGCCGGCGCCAAAGTGGTGTATGCACCGCTTCCGCGCCAGCGCAGCTCCGTGCGCGAGCAGTTCTTCTACGCGATGCAGGGAATGGGAATCACCCAGAAGGTGATGAGCTCCCTCTTCAGCGGCGCGCAAGGTCTCGGCTACCCGCTGATGACCCAGTCCGAGGTTCTCGACTGGTTGCGCAGCTCCCTCGGCTCGGAACAGATCCGCTGGTCGACCGTGCTGCGCCGTGTCGATGACGGGCAGGCTGAGACTGACGTGCGCCGGGCCATCCTTCTCGCCTACAAGGCGGGAGTTACCAATTACCCGTCGTACGTGTTCGTCCGGAACAACAAGATACTCGGCGTGCTCGACATCGCCACCGCGGGCGGGTCGCTGTCCCAGTTGCGATCAGCGGTGATCGCCAAGATTCAGCAGCTTTCTCCCGGGTCCGGGAACTGAGGGCCTCATGGCAGTGCACATCTATACCCCTGCGCAAGTGACTATCCCGCAGCACACCGAAGATCACATCCGGGTGATCGGCGGGAAAGTCTGGGACTTTTCCCGATTCGCGCTCGTCACCCCAATCGTCGTGGTGTCAGGCGCCACGACGGCGCACCACCAAGAACAGCGGTGCCGCTGCTTCAAGGTCGCATTCGAGCCTGGCACCGCTGCGCTGAGCGAAGCG
>JAKAFQ010000442.1 GCA_021817875.1 Pseudomonadota bacterium | reverse complement strand
GGATTGCCGGAACGCATGCAGCTGAAGCTGCTGGAGCCGCTGCGCGAGTTGTTCAAGGACGAGGTACGTCGCATCGGCGTGGAATTGGGGTTGCCGCGCGAGATGGTGTACCGGCACCCATTTCCAGGTCCCGGACTCGGCGTGCGCGTATTGGGTGAAGTGAGGCCCGAATACGTCGCGCTGCTGCAACCCGCCGATCGCATTTTCATCGACGAACTGCGCGCCGCGGCGCTCTACGAGAAGGTGAGCCAGGCGTTTGCGGTATTTCTGCCGGTCAAATCGGTCGGCGTGGTCGGTGACGGCCGCGCATATGAATGGGTGATCGCCCTGCGCGCAGTGGAGACCATCGACTTCATGACCGCGCGCTGGGCGCGCCTGCCGCACGAGTTTCTCGAACGCGTTTCATTAAGAATCATCAATGAGTTGCCCGGTATTTCGCGAGTCGTTTATGACATTTCTGGCAAGCCGCCGGCGACCATCGAGTGGGAGTGAATCCGCTGCCGCCTGATGTGCCGCAGACCGGGTCCGGGGCATGGACTGATGCGGATCGTCGCTGGATGCAGGAAGCGCTGCGGCAGGCGCGCCATGCCGGTGAGCATCTGTACGAGGTACCGGTGGGTGCGGTTCTGGTACTGGGAGACCGGCTGCTCGGCGCGGGCTGCAACCAGAGCATCCAGAGGCATGACCCGACGGCCCACGCCGAAGTGATGGCCTTGCGCGAAGCAGGGATCGCGATTGGAAATTACCGATTCCCCGACAGCACGCTCTACGTGACCCTTGAGCCATGTGCCATGTGCGCAATGGCGTTGGTGCACGCGCGCGTCAACCGCGTGGTTTACGCCGCACCCGACCCCAAAACCGGCGCCGCCGGCAGCGTGTTCGACACCCTGATTTCGCCTCGGCACAACCATCACGTCAACGTCGATTCCGGACTGTATGCCGGGCTGTCGGCGAACCTACTGCGTGATTTCTTCAAAGACCGGCGCTGAGGGGCAGGCCAACGTTGCGTTACGGCAAACACACTTTATTTTACATAATATGCATATGCGAAAGTCTGAAACTGGCACGGCGCTTGCTTGAGTGGCTCCGCGAACTGATGGAGGCAGCATGCGCAGGACGTGGGAGATTGGCGACGGCGTGATTGTCGCGCCAAACGGCTGGACCTGGCGGACGCGGGAACTGATGGCCGCCCGGCTGGATGAGATCGAAGAACGCGTGCGCCTGCCGTCAGCGTGGAACGGGTGGCGGATGCGCGGCGGCGTGCTGGTGCCCAAGCATCGACGGTTCCAGATACGCCCGGAGACAGCCGAACGGTTCGGGGAATGGGCAAAGAGCGGTTCAGCGGGCGGCACCTCCGGCGGGGAGAACCCCGCCACCCCCTACAGCAAACCCGGAAGGCCCCGGAAGTACGTACCGGGCCGCATGCCGTAGGTGGCCGCAGTCAGCGCCGGCAGTTCGATCACGTAGCGCGCGCGGTGCGTGTAGACCGGGCACGGCAGCGCAACGCAGGGCGCGACGCCGGCGAGAACCCGAGTCACCACCCCACGGCCGTTGATGAACACCATGTCGAGCGGCGAAGGCGTGTCGGCCATCCAGAAGTGACGCGCGCCGACACTGCGCCAGACGAACAGTTCGCCCGCGCCCAACTTCGGCGTGTCATTCATGAGACCGGCGCGACGCTGCTCGCGGTCAGAAGCAACATGCAGACGCAGATCACCGGCGGCCGTACGCAGCAACAGCACCGGCTCGCCAGCGCGCAGCAAAGCGGGCGTCACGTGCGGAACGAACGAGGACCACATGTGCCAGGCAGCAAACGCACCAGCGAAGACAGCCACGACCTTCCAAAGATCGCGCGTCCGAGACTGAGACTGCAGCGGCCACGGCCGATAAGGACCGTCATCCAAACGACTGCGCGACTTGCGTAGCGGCTGATTCAATGCGACATCCCCCCTGCATGACCACCCGAGTACGCGGGCGGCTCGTAGTTGACGCGCAGCGAGCTTGAGCGCGTGCCCCACCCGGAGTTACCGCCCGCCCCCCCCCGAAACACTAGCAATAGTCGGCGCAGGACGCACCAGCGGCGCGGCGGGCAGAGGTGCCGAACTAGAGCCGGAACCCGCGAACGAACGACGGCCACCACCACGCGATCCCATCACATCGAACGGCAACGGCCGCATGAGCGCGGTCAGGCACTCCGCGTGCGTCAGATCGAGCATGTGCCCTGCCCGCGAGTAGCAGGCGCAACCACGCGGACCCGAAATGCAACCCGCCACGACAGGCACGCGCGGCGCACGCGTCCACTGCCAGACGATGCGGAGCGGCCTCGTGCTGGCATGCGCAGGGCCAGAGCCGAGCGCGGACGCCACCGAGTGCGGCACCGCGTGGTCTTCCTTGCGGAAACCGTGCACCGATTTCCAGCCGAGATAAGACAAGCCCGCGAGCAGCAGCACGATGGCAGTACCCGCGAACTTGAGCTTTGCCGGGATGCGACGCTTATGCGTGTGCAGCGTCGCGGACTTGTACAGGCCAAAAAGTTCCCTCGGATGCTTCCAGCCCTGGACGTCCGCATCTTTCTTCGCAGCCCAGTCGTCCGGGTCAATCTGCACCGTGTCCCACGTCCGCACGTTGACCAGGCTCAAGCCGGCACCGCGGTGCACGTGCACGTGCCGGCCCACCAGACCACGCACGTGATGATGGAGAAAGGTCGGGCGCTGCGTAACGAAAACGATATCGTGCCCCGTGTGCCGATGCGTTTCGAGAGCGCGCACGCGCGCATCATCGCTGAGGCCGGGCTTACCCGTCGCAGCAAGCCACGGGCGGCGCTGACATTCGTCATAGACGATAAACGAGCCTTCCGGGGTCTCGCGCCAGTCGTCCGGCGCAGGGAGCACACCGGGCATGTTCAAACCCGCAATGTCCGAGTAGCACGGACGGCCCGACGCCAGCGCCTCGCGCAGCTCGTAGACCGCACGCAGCGACTTACCAGCACCCGGCGATCCCGTGATGAGCGTCAGCATTAGGGCGCGCTCCCGCCACCAGTGCCGGAAGCCGCAGCCATGCCAATGCCGACAGACGCCGCCCTCATCGCAGCACGTGCAGCCATCGCCGATCCGATGATGCTAAGGCCCTGCCCTACACCTGAGAGCAGCAGCATGTTCAGCACATCGGACGGGAGCCCGCTGAACTGCGCAGTAAGCGCGTTCAACGCAGCAGTGACCGCAGTGCTCAGCGCACCATACGTGACGACACCCATGCCTGCGCCGATCAGCACGCGCGCAAGCAGACCACCGAGAAGACCCGTCAGCAACTCACCCAGCGAAGCGAACATTAGAGCGTGCTCCTAGCAGAACCGGAAAGGATGAACGCAGCGATCAGCGCGCAGGCGGCCAGCATCAGGTAACGAATGTCGGTCATCAGGTCGCACATGGGCGTCATGTCGAGCGAGAAGTTTTGATTGTTGAAGCTGAAGGTGTACGGCGCAGGACACGCACCGCCACCGAGACCCGAAGACCACGACGACGAAGCGGGCGCAGGGTTCACCGGCAACTGCGGCGGCGTCTGCTGCTGCGGCTTGTTCTCCATCCACGTGATGAAGTCGCACACCACACCGGCCCACGAACAGAACGCAGGCAAACCGAGAGAAGGCCCGGACGTGCTCGTAGCGGGAGCAGGATTATCGAGCGGCGTCGAGGTGGTCGGCGCAGGGTCGGGGTTCGCAGGAGCCTGCCCCGTCTGCGTCTGAATCTGCGAGGCAATCTGCGTGGCCGCCTGCTGCACGTTCGGCGTGTTGAACTCCTGACCCTGCGCGTTGTTGACAAGCTCCGGCGCTATGCCTGGGTCCTGCTGCGCCAGAGCCTGCGCGATCTGCTGAGGCGTGGCAACGGATGGCTGAGGGGTCGGCGGAGACGAGGCGGCGGCGCCGGCCTCCTGAACCACAGACGCGCAGCCCACATCGCTGCGAGTCTGACCGGTCCGCGAATCGCTCCACGAGCAAAAGCAATCCTCTTGAACCAAGTTACAGGACGACGAAACGGTATCGCCAGACGTGTAGATCGCGCCAAACTGCGACCTGATTAGCGACGACGCTCAGCCATGAAAGTTGTCGACGGCGCGCAATTTTGGCTCTGGCCAAGGCTTGCACAGGGTCATGGCGCGCGCCAGTCGCGGCAGCAACTCGGCGAGGCGAA
>JAKAFQ010000441.1 GCA_021817875.1 Pseudomonadota bacterium | reverse complement strand
TGCGGCGCACCCGGACGCGACGGGGCTAACGCGAAACGCTCCCGGTCGGCGAGCGCTTGCCACGCCGAGGAAGGGCGTAAGGCCCATCGTTCCATCAGGCGGTGGACATCAAGCCAGCGGTCATCGGGCGGCGCAATGCACGGCATGCCCTACTGTACGACTCCAAGAATGAAGTCCGCGTGAAAGGCGGTGACGACGGCATAAACGTGTCGTGAAGATCCGCTATCGGGCCGCCAAGCCCTTTCATTCGCCCGGAGAATGCGACAGCGTGAAGCATGCCCAATCGCCAGCTCCGCCCATGAGCAGTGTGCCGCTGGCCGTGCTCGTCATTGACGACGAGCCGCAGATCCGTCGTGTGGTGCGCAATGCACTAAAAGCCGACGCCCTTGCGGCAAGCAATGTCGAGTTGCCACCGACCGTGCGTGCGCTTGAAGCGGCGACGGGGCGCGAGGGAATCGACCTGGCCGCCTCGGAGCTGCCGTCACTGATCATCCTCGACTTGGGCCTGCCGGACCTGACGGGAATCGCGGTGTGCCGTGAAATCCGGCGTTGGAGTCGCGCGCCGATCATCGTGCTTTCGGCGCGGCATGAGGACACGGAGAAGGCGGCATTGCTCGACGCTGGCGCCGACGACTACATGACCAAACCGTTCTCCACGGTCGAGCTGCTTGCCCGTGTGCGTGCTCAGCTGCGCCGGTCACGGCAAGTGAGCGATGGCACGGCAGCGACCGATCGGGTGGCAATCGGCGATCTCACCGTGGATCTCGCCCTCCGCCGGGTCGAGCGCGCCGGAACCCTGGTTCACCTGACACCGACGGAATGGGCGCTGCTGCGTACCTTCCTGGAACACCCCCGGAAGACACTCACCCATCGTCAGCTCTTCTCGGCGGTCTGGGGCAACTCCGAAGGAGACGCGCAGCAGTACTTGCGCGTCTATGTCGGGCATCTCCGACGCAAGATCGAACAAGACCCCATGCGCCCACGCTTTCTCCAGACCGAGCCGGGTGTGGGGTACCGCTTTGAGCCCGACAGTGACTCCGAGCAGTGAGCCGGTGCGGCCGAGGACGGGTCCGGGGGCACCGCGTACCTGGGTCTTCTGGTGGCTGGTGCTCGGCGCCGTCACGGCAGCGATGGTGGCCATGCGACCGTCACTCGAAACGGTGCACGTGGCGCTGGTGCTCCTGCTCGTGGTGCTCGGTGCAAGCAGCGCCGGCGGGCGGACCCTCGGCCTGACCATCGCCAGCGCTGCCTTCCTGACCTTCAACTTCTTCTTCCTGCCGCCGTACGGCACGCTGAACATCGCGCGCACGCTCGACTGGTTGGTCCTCGCGACATTCCTCGCGACCAGTTTTGTGGCGGCCCAATTGCTGCATCGCGCCAATCGCGAGGCGGCCGAGGCACGCGCCCGCTCGGACGAAATCGCCCGCCTGACGGATGCCGCCGAGCGAGCCGAGGCGCAGCGGCGCATGGAGGCGCTGCGCAATGCGCTGCTGACGTCGGTGTCGCACGACCTGCGCACGCCGCTGACGAGCATCAAGGGCATTGCGCACGAGATCGCCGAAGGTGGCGACCCCAGTGCAGCCGCCGACATCGAAGCGGCGGCCGACCGCCTCAATCTGCTGATCGGCGACATGCTCGAACTGTCGCGCATCCAAGCGGGGGCGCAGCGGGCGGCAGCCGCCGTCGAGACCATTGACGACCTGGTCGGTTCTGCGCTGCAGCAGGCGCGCAGTATCCTCGGCGATCGCCTGGTGGCGATCGACAGCCCGGAGGCGATGCTCAGTGGACGCTTTGTCTTCACCGATGCTTTGCGCATTCTCGTGAACCTGCTCGAAAATGCGGTGAAGTACTCACCAAACGACCAGTCCATCGACCTACGAATCCGGCAGGATGGCGCGATGATCGAGCTCGCCGTGATGGATCGTGGACCAGGCGTGCCCGTGGAGGAGCGGGAACGAATTTTCGAACCGTTCTACCGGTCGCAGCGCCTGCAGACTTCCACGTGGGGCACCGGGCTGGGACTGGCCGTGGCACGCGGACTCGCCGAATCGCAGGGCGGGACGGTGATGCACGAGCCGCGCGACGGCGGCGGATCAGTCTTCGTGTTGCGCCTGCCGGCGGTGTCCGAGTCGGCTGCGAGCTGAGCGCCACGCCTTTGTAGCTTCTTTGCGCTTTCTTTATCCGCCTTCACGCGCGATTCACGGGTGGCAGCCGATCTTGGCACTGTGACATCTGCCATCGTGCGATTCAAACGTGTGCTCTTCGGTCGCCCGCTCGCTTCGGATCGCCTTGAGCACGAGAAACTGAACAAGAAGACCGCGCTCGCCGTCCTGTCGTCGGACGCCATCTCCTCGGTGGCGTACGCCACCGAGCAGACGTTGCTGGTGCTTGCGGTGCTTGGCGCAGCGGCGCTGCAGTACGTCATCCCGATCTCGGCAATCATCGTCGGGCTGCTGATGCTCGTAGCGGTCTCGTACCGTCAGACGATCTTTGCGTATCCGGCCGGTGGCGGCAGCTACACCGTGGCCAAGGACAATCTTGGCACCAGGCCGGGGCTCGTTGCCGCCGCCGCCCTGCTCACGGACTACGTGTTGACGGTCTCCGTCTCGATCTCCGGCGGTGTAGCAGCCATCACGTCGGCCTATCCGCAACTCGCGTCGCACGCGGTGGCGTTGTGCGTTGCCGCCATCACGGTGCTGATGCTGGTGAACCTGCGCGGCGTGCGCGAATCGGGCATTGCGTTCAGCGTGCCGACGTACGTGTTCATTGCGCTGATGCTGGGGTTGATCGCCACGGGCGTGATTCGCGGAATGATGGGACACGAACTGGCGCCAATGCCCATGACGCCGCGCGTGGACGAACTGAGTGCAGCACAGCATCCGTTGGGATTCCCGGCGGGATTCGCGCTCACGTACCTCCTGCTGCGTTCGTTCGCCGAAGGCTGCGTCGCGATGACCGGGACGGAAGCGATCTCGAACGGCGTCGGTGCGTTCCGCACGCCGAGCGCATCGAACGCCGCGGCGACACTGGGGTGGATGGCGGTCATTCTCGCGACGTTCTTCCTCGGCACGAGCTACCTCGCGCGTCATTACGGCGTGATGCCGAGCAACAGCGAAACCATGCTGTCGCAGATCGGGCGACACGTGTTTGGTGGCGGAGCGCTGTATTTCGCGCTGCAGTATGCGACCTTTGCGATCCTCGTACTGGCGGCCAACACGGCGTTCGCCGACTTCCCGCGCCTGGCGAGCATCCTCGCGGCCGACGGCTACATGCCGCGGCAATTCGCAGCGCGCGGCGACCGGCTGGCGTTCTCAAACGGCATCATCGTGCTCGCGCTGATGGCAATCCTGCTCGTCTGGCTCTTCGACGGCGAAACGAGTGCCCTAATTCCACTCTATGCCATCGGGGTGTTCGTCTGCTTCACGCTGTCGCAGACGGGCATGGTGGTGCACTGGTGGAAGCTTCGAGACTCCGGGTGGAGATGGAAGGCGGCGCTCAATGGCCTCGGTGCGCTCGCGACCGCCTTGGTCACGATCGTGCAGGTGATCACGAAGTTCACGCATGGCGCGTGGATTGTGGTGCTGATCATCCCGCTCATCATCCTGCTCCTGCAGGCGATTCATCGTCACTACGAGCAGTTCCGGAAGGCGGTGGCCTACACCGGCCACGCGCCCTTGATGTTTCTGCATCACACCGTCGTCGTGCCGGTGAACGGCATCTCCAAACCGATCGCCGGCGCGCTGGTGTACGCGACGACAATCTCGGATGACGTGCGCGCCGTCTACATCGAAGTGGACGCCGCGACGACGGAGACGCTGCGCGTGAACTGGGAAGCGTGGGACATCGGCGTACCGCTATCCGTAATGCCGTCGCCGTATCGGTCGGTGTTGCGGCCGATCGTAGACTACGTGCGTGGCCTGTCCGATCGCGGGGAGACCGATCTGGTCACCGTCGTGGTGCCCGAGATCGTGCCGCGGCACTGGTGGGAGCACCTGCTGCACAACAAGACAGCGCTGTTCATCCGTACGGCGTTCATCTTCCGGCCCAACGTGGTGGTCACCGCCGTGCCATATCTCATGACGGAACTGGCGATGCCGGAGTCAGCTTGAGTAGTACGCGGCGTTCTCGTCGATATAACCCTTGGTGAGGTCGCACCCGTACGCACGCGCGGTGGCCGTACCGGCACCGA
>JAKAFQ010000440.1 GCA_021817875.1 Pseudomonadota bacterium | reverse complement strand
CGACGGGCCGACGCAGCGCGAGCTGCTCGAGCGGCTCGCGCCGCTGGTGGCCGAGGGGACCGCAGTCGTCATGACCGTGCATCGACGGTCGGAGTGGCCGGGCTTTTGCACCCACGAGCTCGAGCTTGCGCGTGGCCGCGTGCGCTATGCGGGGCCCGCGCGAGTGGTGAGCTAGAGCATCATCTCGGTC
This sequence comes from Pseudomonadota bacterium, assembly GCA_021817875.1. The sequence goes on along the minus strand of JAKAFQ010000440.1, from coordinate 4,000 downwards.
TGAAAGACCGACACGGCCTGACCGATGATCCACACGCCGGAGACCGTGCCGCCGGCCATCTCGAGCTCGACCTCCACCTGCCCGGGCCGGTGCAGCCAATGCCCCTGAACTCCCCGGAAAGAGGCGTGATGGCGGTCGTGGGCGAGCAGGCCGTTCTGGATCAGGTATACGCCGAGCAGGCCGTGGGCATTGCCGCTGACCGGATCCTCTGCGATCCCGAGCGCCGGACAGAACATGCGTGCTTCGCTCAGATGGTGCTCGTGTTCCGGCGTGAGCGTGAACACGAAATATCCTGCCGCTCCGATCTGCGCCGAGAGCGTCGTCAGGCGGGCCATGTCGGGCTTGAGGTGGTTCAGCGCTTCCACGCCCCGCACCCCGATGAGCAGCCGTGTGCTGCTCGCACCGGCGATGCGCAGCGGACAGCGGGTGTCCAGATCATCCGTGGCCAGGGCGAGCGCATCGAGCACGGCGAGTCGCTCGCGATCGTTGAGCTCGCGGCCGAGGGGCGGGGTCTGCTGGCGCACGGCGATCTTGCGTTCCTCGCCGCTGCCGCGCACCTCGATCTCCACGATCCCGGCCTTGGACTTCTGCCGCAGGCGCTTCGGCGCGTTCGGCAGCGCCGAGAGCACGTGGTGTGCGGCAACGGTGGCATGACCGACGAATCCGGCTTCGGTGCGCGGGGTGAAGAATCGCGCCCGGACATCGTGATCGGCCCCGTCGGCCGCGAAGATGAACGCCGTATCGGCGTTGTTCAGCTCTCTTGCGATGGCCAGCATCTGCGTGTCCGTCAGGCCGTCCGCGTGGAGTACGACTCCGGCCGGATTGCCCGTGAAGCGCTCGAGACTGAAGGCATCGACCTGATGGATCTGGATCTTGCGAGTCATCGGATACTGTTTCGGCAACGCGCCACGCCAGCAGGGCTGGCAAGGCCGGCGATTCTAGCTCATCGCCGGCTGGCTGGCAGATCCGGCTGGCCCCGGTGCGGCCCCCCGTCCGGCAGCCCGGAGCGGGGGCCGGGCGGGTCCCGGAACGGTACAATGGCCCGATGGACATCGCAGTGGACATCAGCCTGTACCCGCTCGCCGAGGCCTTCCGGCCGATGATCCACGATTTCATCGGCCGGCTGGCCGCCCATGAGGACCTCAAAGTGGTGCCTGGAAGCCTCAGTACCCAGGTGTTCGGCGAATATGAGCGCGTCTTCGAGGCCTTGAGAGCCGAGCTGCGCGTCACGCTCGAGGCGCGGCAGGCCGGATCCGGCCAGGCGGTGTTCGTCATCAAGCTGCTCGGTCCCATTTGAAGACCACGAGGCAGTGGCGCGAGCCGCTGCGGCGCGGCACACTAACAAATCCAATGCCTGTAATTCCGCCCGGGCAGGGCCCCATTGATGAAAGGTGAGTGAATGACGCTGCTGCGCGTGATCGACCGGGATGGTCAGGAGCATCGGGTCGAGGGGAAGACCGGCCTCAAGGTCATGGAAACCTTGCGGGATCTTGACTATGGGGTGGCGGCCATCTGTGGCGGCATGTGTTCGTGCGCCACCTGCCATGTCTACGTCGACCCCGAGTGGCAGGGACGGCTGCCCCCGCCGATGTCCGATGAGCGGGAGCTGCTGAACGAGCTGTCGCAGTGCGAGCCCAATTCACGACTGTCGTGCCAGATCGAGCTCACGGCCGACCTCGATGGCCTGCGCGTCACGATCGCGCCGGACGAGTAGGCGGGCGTTTCCGTGGATGTCGGTCATGCCATCATTGCGGTCGCCGTGGTCGGGGTGCTCATCCTGATCGTCGGGTATTTCCGGGTCCGCAAGACGTTGCAGGAGCAGCGCGGCCATGAGCAGCACGAGAGCTGGGACGAGGTGATGGTCAAGCGGCTGCGTACCGAGGGCTACCATCCGTTCAACGAATACCCGGTGGACTTCTTTCTCGCCCTCAGGGACGAGACCGCCTGCGAGGCGGTGCGAGCGCGGCTCGAGCCGCAGGGCTTCGCCGTGGATGTCAAGACGATGCGCGACGGCAGCGACCTGCCTTTCAGTCTGCATGCCTCAAAGTCCATGCGCCTGATCGTGCCCGACATCCAGGCGATCAGCCGGCACATGAGCGCCCTGGCCGAGGAGTTTCAGGGACGGTACGACCGCTGGGCGGCGTAGTCGCCTGAAGCGGCTCCGGCACTCATTTCCGCTCCGTCTGGCGTCTGACGGCTTCGGCGGCGGCGGCGGCCACTTCCGGATCGCCCAGGTAGCGGCTGGCGAGCGGGGCGAGCTGCGGGTCGAGTTCGTACAGCAGCGGGATGCCCGTCGGGATGTTGAGCGCGACGATGTCGCTCTCCGAGACATGGTCGAGCATCTTGACCATCGCGCGCAGGCTGTTGCCATGCGCTGCAACCAGCACGTTGCGGCCCGCACGCAGCTCGGGCGCGATGCGCGCATGCCACAGCGGCTGCACCCGTGCCAGGGTGTCCTTCAGCGATTCCGCCGAGGGCAGCTCCTCAGTCGGCACCTCGGCATAGCGGGGATCGAAGCGCGGATGGCGTGGATCGTCGGCTGCAAGAGGCGGCGGCGGGGTGTCGTAGCTGCGGCGCCAGATCTTGACCTGCTCGGCGCCGTGGCGCTCCACCGTCTGAGCCTTGTCGAGTCCCTGCAGCGCACCGTAATGCCGCTCGTTCAACCGCCAGGAGCGCTCGACCGGAATCCACATCCGATCCATCTCATCGAGCATGAGCCACAGGGTGCGGACCGCTCGCTTGAGCACGGAGGTGAACGCGACGTCAACCTGGATTTTCTCTTCGATGAGCTGCCGGCCCGCCCGTGCGGCTTCCTCGCGCCCCACGGGCGCCAGATCGATGTCGGTCCAGCCGGTGAACAGGTTTTCCAGGTTCCACAGGCTCTGGCCGTGACGGACGAGGATCAGTTTTCCGGGCATCTGGGCACCTTTCATGCGCTGCGCGCGGGATTGAACGGGATCGTCGGAGATACACCCTGCCGATGACAGGATCGGCGCCGGCAAGAGCGTGCGCGCCGGCATCCCGGGCCCGGGACCTCGCCCCCGGTGTGCCCGAACCCGCTCCGGGCGGGCTCAGGGCAGTGCCAGAGGCCGGCTGTGGAAAGGTGGCTTGCCCGATGGACCGGGCAACCGGTCACGCGCGCACCGGCTCGCAGTGATTGTGCGTTCAATCGGCCATCTTTCGCAACGACTCCACGCCGACCGTGAGCGTGGCGAAGTCGGCACTGCCGGCCGCGCGCATGTCCGCGAGGGTCCGTTCCCAGTGGGTCAGGGCGCTCCCGGCGCTCTCCTGCCACACGCTCACACGCGCATCGGGGGTGCCGTGCGCGCTGCGGTCGAAGACATGCTCGGCAATCGCGCGATGGATGCGCATCGCCGCGTCGCGCAGGCCGGTGCGGGCGGTTGCCTGCCAGGGGCCTTCAACCGGCAGCTTGTCGATCCGCTCGCGCAGCCAGTCCAGGCCGGTGCGCGAGCCCACCTCGAAGTAGACCCGCGCGGCTTCGGGCACGGGCACCCCGCAGTTCGCGGCCAGGGAGACCACATCGAGCGAGGCGTTGTGGGCCTCGAGGCCACCTATCCGGGCGGCAAGCGCGGCCGGCAGACCAGCTTCAATGTGCTGTCGGCGCACGGTCTCGAAGTGTGTCCGCCACGAACCGGTCAGCACCTGGCCGATCCGTGCGCCGATCTCGTGGACGCCACGGCGAAATTCCGCAACCGCGGTATCGACCTTGAGGGTGCGGCGGCGGGCGAGCAGCCAATAGGTCGCGTGGCGCAGCAGGCGGCTGATTTCGAACGCAGCGGCGTACTGGATCCTGGCCGGCATGCGGTTATCGAGCGCTTCGAGCTCGGTCCACAGCTCGCGTGCCTCGAAGATCTCTCGCGCGGCGGTAAAGGCGCGGGCGATCTGCGCCGGCTCGGCGCCGGTATCCTCCTGTGCGCGCAGCACGAAGATCGGCCCCATGCGGTTGATCAGGCTGTTGGCGATGGCCGTGGCGATGATC
>JAKAFQ010000439.1 GCA_021817875.1 Pseudomonadota bacterium | reverse complement strand
AAGTACAGGTTCTCGCGCACCGTCATGGCCTATGTGAGCAACTCGGAGGGCTTCAAGTCCGGCGCCTTCGACGTGCGCGCCCAGGCGGTGTTCCTCGGCGGCCGGTTGACCCCCGTGAAGCCCGAGAAGCTCAACGCGACGGAAGTCGGCATCAAGACGACGCTGCTGCAGCATCACCTGCGGCTGAATGCCGACGCGTTTCATTACCGCTGGCTCGACGAGCAGGCCTTCTCGGCGATCCGCCAGGGCGGTCCGGCCTTTCTCAACATTCCGCTGAGCCGGATCGACGGCGCGGAGCTGAGCGCCGCGGCGGCCGCGCCGGGCGGCTGGACCCTCGATGCCGGACTCGGCTACCTCGACGGGCGGATCATCGATGCCGGCGGGCTGCAGGGCGTGCAGGATGGCGCCAGGCTGTCGAACGTCCCGCGGTTCACGTTCAACTCCACGCTGGGCAAGCGGTTCCGCATCGGCTCGTCGCGGGTGCTGCAGCTCGATGCGTCGGTGCGCTTCCAGGGCGAGGAGAACTCCTCGCTGAACGACGCCCCGACGGCGATCGTGAGCGCGGCGACCTTTCTCGACCTCGGCGCGCACTATACCTTCGGCTCCGAGGGCCAGTACCGGCTGAGCGCGCTGGCGCAGAACGTGACCTCGACGAAGACCTGCGGCAGCAATACCACGCTCGCCAACGGGATCCTGCTCATTCAGCAGTGCCTGCCGCCGAACGCCGGTGTGCCACTGTATGGCGTGAGTTTCCAGGTGGACTTCGGACATTGAGCCACGGGATGCGGCAAACGGCCGGCACGGGCGATCGGCGCGCCGGCCGCGGCGCGGGACCGCCAACGTCCGGGGGATCCGCAGTGCACACGACGAGTACAGTGCGCGCGACGAGTACGAGTATTTGACCGCCCAAGAGACAGGAGACCGAAGCACTATGTCAATCACCGCTTGCATGCGCCGGCGATGGTCCGGCCTGATCGGCATCGCAGTGGTCGCCGTGGCCGCCTGCCTCGGGCCGCAGGGTGCCGTGGCCCAGCCGAGTGTCTATCCGACGGGGGTGACGCTCTACGATCCGCAGCTCGCCTACAGCTCCTATGTGCTGTTCACCGCACCGGACGGCAAGACGCGCCTGATCGACATGGACGGCAACGTGGTGCATACCTGGAAGCAGCCGGGCTTCCCGAGCGAGATCATCGCGCCGCGGCTGGTGGGCGGCAGGCGCGGTGAGATGTTCGCGCAGCTCTCGGCGCTGAAGCGGCTGCCGCACGGCTTCAGGCGCGAGGAGGCGATCGGATATTCGAACAAGACCTTCGGGGTCGTGGACTGGAACGGCCAGGTCGTGTGGCAATGGGGCGAAAAGGCCCTGGGCGGGGCGGCGCATCAGAGCCATGACGAGGAGCGTCTCGCCAACGGCGACACGTTGATCATTTCGCTGTGGTATCACCACGTGGCGGGGTTCGCGCTGCCGAAGATCCTCGACAATGTGATCGAAGAGATCAGTCCCGACGGAGCGCTCGTGTGGCGCTGGGTGGCGTCGGCGCATCTGAAGGAGTTCGGCTTCACGGCGCATGAGCTGGCGTTGATCCGCGCCACGCATACGCTCGAGCCGTTTCACATGAATGCGATGCAGGCGCTGGGCCCGAACCGCTGGTATGCGGCCGGCGACAAGCGCTTTGCGCCCGACAACATCATCATTTCCTCGCGCAACGCCAATTTCGTGGCGATCATCGACCGCAAGACCGGTCACATCGTCTGGGAGATCGGGCCGCATTATGTGGCGGTCGGGCCCGGCCAGAGCGTCGACCGCTCCGGCTTCACCAACGATGAGATGAGCGGGCAGCACGATGCGCACATGATTCCGCAGGGTCTGCCCGGGGCTGGGGACATTCTGATATTTGACGATCAGGGCGAGGCGGGCTATCCGCCGGTGAGGCTCGGCGTGATGCCGGGGTCGCGGGTGCTCGAGATCGATCCCGAGACGAAGCGGGTGGTGTGGTCGTACAGCGCGCTCGATTCGGCGCAGCCGACCTGGGACTTCTACAGCTCGTTCATGGGCAGCGCGCAGCGGCTGCCGAACGGCAACACGCTGATCGACGAGGCGATGAACGGCCGTTTCTTCCAGGTGACACCCCAGGGGAAGATCGTCTGGGAGTACGTCAACCCGTATTTCCGCCGCACCTATGTCTGGGGAGTCAATCAGAACGTCTACAGCAACTTCGCCTACCGGATTCAGGCTGTGCCGTACGACTGGGTGCCGAGCGGCACTCCCCATGCGCAGGTCGCGGTGAGCGCGCCCGACACGGCGACGTTCCGGGATCATTGACCGGACGCGCGGCGCGGCCCCGCCCGCTGCGCGCCAGGGGGCGCTGATGAGGCGCGCGTCCGCGAGCCACGGGCACCGGACCCGGGGTACCGCGAGAGCGCGTCGCGGGCCGGTGCGTTTCGGCTGGTGTATGCTCTGCGTTGACGCGCGACCGGCGCTGTGCTCCGCCCGAAGCCGGCGTTGGCGCACGACTTCCCGTCGGCTGGAATGAGGCATCCCACGATGAACGCCCCTCTCGATGCGTCCGCCGCCGGCTCGATCGCGCTCGGCACGGATCTGCGGGTCAACCGTCTGGGCTTCGGCGCGATGCGCATCACCGGGCGGGGCGCCTGGGGGGAGCCGTCCGATGTGCCCGGCGCACTGCGGCTGCTGCGTCGCGCCGTGGAGCTCGGGGTGAACTTCATCGACACGGCGGACGCCTACGGACCGCAGATCAGCGAGAGCCTGATCGCGCAGGCGCTGCATCCGTATCCCAGCGGGCTGGTGATCGCGACCAAGGGCGGCCTCGTGCGCCCCGGTCCGGACGCATGGAACCGTGACGGCCGTCCGGGGCATCTGCGCCAGGCGTGCGAGGCAAGCCTGGCGCGTCTGAAGGTCGAGCGCATCGACGTCTACCAGTTGCACTCGCCGGATCCGCAGGTGCCGCTCGAGGATTCGATCGGCGAGCTGGTGCGCCTGTCGACGGAGGGCAAGATCCGGCACATCGGCGTCTCCAACGTCACTCTGCAGGAACTGCAGCGCTGTGAGCGGCTGACTCCCGTGGTGTCGGTTCAGAACCGCTACAACCTGGAGGATCGACGCTCCGACGAGCTGCTCGCCTATTGCGAACGCCGCTCGATCGCCTTTGTGCCGTGGGCACCGCTCGGCTCGGCAGGTCACGCGCAGCACCCCGCCAGCCTGCGCGGGTTGACGCAGGTCGCGCGGCGGCTGCGGATCACCCCGGCGCAGGCGGCACTGGCGTGGCTGCTCGGTCGCTCGCCTGCGATGCTGCCCATCCCCGGGACGGCTTCTGCGGAGCACCTCGAGGAGAACATCGCCGCCGCGGCGGTGCATCTGACGCCGCAGGACAGGCGCGACATCGCCTCCTGAGGGCTCAGCCTCCGCGGGCCGGTCGCGTTCGGCGCGCCTGCATTTCGACGTATCCTGCGGCCACTGATGCGCGCCGCCGCGCGGGGCGGCTCGGCCGCCGCTGTCCAGGCGGACAGGCGCCGCTGGGGCCGCGTCTGTCCGCATTGCACATTCGCCCGGCTGATCCGTCTAAAGCAGCACTGAACACGGCCGAGGCCTCCACGGCCGGAGTGCGACGAGGGGGGATGATGATGCGCATATGGCCGACCGGATCGCTGCCGGTCGCATCGAGGGGCCTGATCGTGGCGGGCGCGCTGATGCTGTCCGCCCAGGCGGCCGTGGCGGGAAACCTGTCGCAACCGGTGTCGTTCGATATTCCACCGCAACCGCTGTCCCTGGCGCTCGAGCGTTTCGCCGACCAGGCTCGGGTGCAGTTCAGCGCGCCCGACTCGCTGATCGGCGGTCTGAAGACCCAGGGCATTCGCGGCCGGTATGCGCCGACCGCGGCGCTTTCCGACCTGTTGCGCCATACGGGGCTCGGCTATCGGATCCTCGGGCAGCGCACCATCGCGATCATCTCCCGCAGGGGCCACGCGACCGACCCCGCCCCGCCGCACGCGCCCGCCCGCCGAGGCGCTGCGGCCGGCGCGGCCGCAGACTCGACGCCGTCACGGTCCGCATCGAAACTGGCGACGATCATCGTGACCGCGACGAAACGTGCCGAGAACGTCCAGACCGTGCCGATTGCCGTCGACGTGGTCGAGGGCCGCCGGCTCGCGAACCAGGGTATCGACACGGCGGGCGACATCGTCAAGCTGTTTCCAAACA